>CAZDYY010000018.1:0-11901 GCA_964509745.1 uncultured Legionella sp.
ATATACACTGGAGCTACTTGCATAAACCAGATGTTCAACAGCATGATGCCGACATCCCTCCAATATATTCATAAACCCTTGCACGTTAGAGTCAATATATGCATGAGGATTGGTTAAGGAATACCGCACCCCAGCTTGAGCAGCCAAATGGATTACTCGCACTGGTTTTTCTTTATCAAATAACTCACACATATCTCGACGATTTGCAAGATCGAGCTTATAAAACCTAAAATTTTCATGAGTTAGCAGCTGACTCAGTCGCGCTTCTTTTAAAGACACATCATAATAATCGTTGAGATTATCTAATCCTGCTACCTCGTCTCCTCGCTGCAAAAACCGCAATGCGGTATGCATGCCAATAAATCCAGCACAACCAGTAATTAAAATAGTCATTTCATCCTCAAATGGCCATAGCAAATTTTCATTTTCAGGCTAATACATATTTTTTTCTGGACTTATTTCCAACCCATCGCCCTAAATTGATAAATGGAACTTCAAAAAAGTGATGCACGAGTGTGGAAAAAATCAACGTTAAAAATAATACACATATAAACGCAATAAATTGATTCCCTATATGTTGTTCGATAATAACTTTTATAGGTACGTGAAAAAGATAGATACAGTAGCTTATTTTTCCAATGTACGAAAGCCATGACCAGGAAAACCAGTTCAAATTAATAGAAAGAAAAAATAACAACAAGACACAAGAATAATTAAAGTAATTAAAATAGCTTTGCTGAGCCATCTCCCAGCCAACATGCTTTGTAAAAAGATAAATCAGGCCATAAAATGCTGCTGCAGAACACGCCAGAATGATTAATTGATAAATTCGATCATTTTTTTTGCATGCCATTCCTCCAAGAAAAAACAATGATAGAAGCATCATATACCCAAATGGAGCCTGCACTCCAATTAAGATTCTCAAGACTACAGCAAGGTATGTCGCTGCAATAAGTATTGCAATTACCCATGCATAAATCATTGGCTTATATGCCATACCGGCCAGTAATAACAGAGTAATTAATCCGTAAAATATTAACTCTATAAATAACGTCCAAAATACGTGATTAATATTATGCACACCAAAAATCGTTTGGAACATGGTTAGGTTATACAGTAACTCATCCAGTGATGATTTCCATACAACTGCGGCAAACAATACAGCAAGCCAATATACTGGATATAGACGAAACGCACGACGAATCAAAAATTTCTTCACTGAATTCAGTTCGGATTTTCCCAAAGATAATACAATACAATAACCGCTAATCAAAAAAAATAGCATGACTCCAATTGCGCTAACGCGACGTTGAGCCAGGTCAGTTAGCTTCGCAAGATGTGCGATAAAGACCAGCAATGCTGCAATTGCTCGTAAACTATCAATTGTCCGATTTCTATTTGCATCTGCCTGCATTCTTAATACCACACTTAATACTTTTTCCAGATTGTACGATTTATATAATCTACATAACTATGTATAATTCTTATTACTTTCGCAGAAACATTTGGCATGCCATAATCAGCAACCAGACGAAACCCACGCTCACTACCCCGTGGCTGCCCATCTAGAATTTCCAAAGCCTGCATTACACGATCTACTACAAGTCCAACCATCATCACTGCCGCCTCTTCCATACCTTCTGGCCGTTCATGTGCTTCACGAATATTTAACGCGGGAAAATTCAAAATGGAAGATTCTTCAGAAATTGTACCACTATCAGACAAGACAGCCCTGGCCATCGTCTGTAACTTGTTATAGTCCTTAAATCCAAGTGGCTTGAGTAAGTTAACCATCGAGTTAAATTGTACCTTCATAGTATCAATGCGCTTTTGAGTCCTTGGATGGGTAGATACAATCACCGGGTATTCATATCTCTCGGCAATAGTATTTAATATAGAAACCAGTTTCTCAAAATTTTTATCTGAACCAATGTTTTCTTCACGATGAGCACTGACAACAAAAAATTTCCTCTCGGATAACTCTAATCGCGTCAGGATATCAGATTTATCAATCCCATCAGCATAATGCTGTAAAACCTCGAACATGGGACTTCCAGTTTTAATAACCAGATCAGGTGGTAATCCTTCTCTCAATAAGTATTCACGCGCAATATCACTATAGGTAAGATTTACATCTGCTGTATGATCAACAATACGACGATTTATCTCTTCGGGTACACGCATGTCAAAACATCGGTTACCAGCTTCCATATGAAACGTTGGAATTTTATGCCGTTTGGCAGGCAGTACCGAGATACAACTATTTGTGTCACCCAAAACTAACAATGCATCAGGTTTAATATCTGCCAATATTCGATCCACAGCAATGATAACATTTCCAATTGTTTCAGATCCCGTTGTGCCCGCTGCATCGAGGAAATAGTCAGGTTTTCGTAACTGGAGATCTTCAAAAAAAATCTCATTGAGCTCATAATCATAATTTTGGCCCGTATGAACAATAATATGATCGCAATACTCATCAAGTTTTACCATGACACGTGATAACCGGATAATCTCCGGTCGTGTACCCACCACTGTAACCACTTTTAGTTTTTTTATTAAACCGCGCGCGCATATGTATCAGGATGAGCTCTATCAAATACTTCATTTGCCCATAGCATAACGATCATTTCATCCTCACCTATATTGGTAATATCATGAACCCAACCAGGCACGGTTTCAACGACCACAGGTTCATCTCCGTTCGTAAACACCTCGTAATATTCATCTGAAATAATATGACGAAAACAAAATCGGGCCTTTCCTTTGATAACTAAAAATTTCTCAGTTTTGGAATGATGATAATGACCACCACGAGTAATACCACTATGCGCGGTAAAAAATGAAAACTGCCCAGATTCTTTCGTTTTTAACATTTCAACAAAAACACCTCTTGTATCCCCATGTTTTGTTAACGGGTATGTAAAAAGGGATGGCGGTAAATAACTGACGTATGTTGAATAAAGTGCACGAACAAAACCAACTCCTACTGATTCAGTAACCAATGTATCTCGACTTTCCCGAAAGGCTCGAATCTGGTTAGCCAACTCCCCAACTGTCGTTTTATAAACGGGCTCTATTGTACAAGAAGAATCTGGCGTAGTTTTACCGTCCATAACCCGAATAAACTGCGCTATTACATCATCAATATATACCAGATTAACTTCCGACGCAGTATCATTGATTTGAATTGGTAAATCATGGACAATATTGTGACAAAAAGTGGCGACTACCGAGTTATAATTTGGTTGTACCCATTTTCCAAATACATTAGGTAGTCGAAAAATATAAACTGGTGAACCATGTCGGTTGGAAAAGTCCCTCAGGATCTCTTCTGCAACATACTTGCTCATACCGTATGGATTGGCTAATGCTGCCTGAGTTGATGAGGAATATACTATTGGTATGTTTCGCTTAATTGTTGAGATAGCCTCACATAAAGCTAAAGTCAAATCTTGATTACTTTGCTTAAAGTCATCAACTGATTTCGGACGATTTACCCCCGCCAAATGAAAAACGAAATCGACCTCTAAAAGCAACTCAACAAGCTCATTGCTTTTGTTGTTACGAGTAAATGATAAAATCTCAACGTCTTTACGTTCATTTAAATGCGCTTTAAGATTTTTTGCAATAAACCCCTCTGCTCCCGTAATTAGAACTTTCATTGTTTATACCTCAAGCGCCAACTGTTTATTCTGCTGAGCAGCACGAATGAAATCAAGCTTTAACAAGCATTGGTGCACACCGGCCAGATCCAATTGCCTGGTATTATGAGAATTATAATCTTCAGCCAATGTAATCTTACATTCCCCCAGCTCAAAAAATTTTTCATAATTAAGGTCACGTTGATCTGGAGGAATACGAAAATACCTGCCCAAATCTTCAGCACAAGCCATTTCTTCTCTACTTAGTAACGTTTCGTATAATTTTTCGCCATGTCGCGTGCCAATAATTTGCACCGGAAAATCCTCTCTACATGTAATGATATTAGACAAAGCTTTTGCTAAATTCCCTATCGTTGCTGCAGGTGCTTTTTGAACAAAAATGTCACCATTTTTAGCATACTGAAACGCATACAAAACCAAATCAACCGCCTCATCCAAGGTCATCATAAAACGCGTCATCGCAGGATCTGTAATCGTCAATGGCTGATTAGAACGAATTTGATCAACGAACAAAGGGATGACAGAACCTCGTGAAGCCATAACATTACCATACCGAGTAGCGCAAATTACAGTATGCTTCTCATCCAGGTGCCGCGATTTGGCAATCATAACTTTTTCCATCATTGCTTTCGACATGCCCATGGCATTAATAGGGTAAACAGCCTTATCAGTACTTAGACAAACGACACGACTCACCTCGTTTTGAATCGCCGCCTCAAGTATATTTTCAGTCCCGACAATATTGGTTTTAACAGCCTCCATAGGGTGAAACTCACAAGATGGTACCTGTTTCAAGGCGGCAGCATGAAAAATAAAATCAACACCACGCACTGCGTTTAATACACTTTGATAGTCACGAACATCACCTATATAAAACTTAAGTTTGGGACTATTATACCGTTTACGCATATCATCCTGTTTTTTTTCATCTCTGCTAAAAATCCGAATTTCACTTATATCCGAATTTAGAAAACGATTTAAAACAGCATGCCCAAATGAGCCTGTACCTCCAGTAATTAATAATTTTTTATTACTAAATGCCCCTGAACATAGGTAACTCTGATTGACTTGTTCTTTCATTTGACACCACCTGCCTTATCTATATTTTAATTAACATCGTCCAAGCACACTACTTTCGAAGAGACTCCCATTTCCAGGCACTGGAACACGCATTTTCAATGGTTCGTCTTGATTTCCACCCAAGCAGCTCCTTTGCCTTGTCCACCTTGGCATAACAGCTTGCAATGTCGCCCTGACGTCGTTGTGTAAAATTTATGGGAACAGACTGTGTTGTTATCGACTCAAAAATGTTCACCATTTCCAGCACACTATGACCTTGACCGGTTCCAAGATTAAAAATATTAAAGCCAGAACTCTGATTGCCTAGATGATTAATCGCTGCAAGATGTCCTTCAGCAAGATCCATTACATGTACATAGTCCCTAATACCGGTACCATCCGAAGTGGGATAATCTTGTCCAAATATATTCAGTTGCGCTAATTTTTTTGTTGCCACTTGAAGAATATAAGGCATCAAATTATTTGGAACGCCGTTCGGTTTTTCACCAATTAAACCTGATTCATGTGCGCCTACTGGATTAAAGTACCGCAAGCAAGAAATGCGCCAGGTGAAATCTGATTTGCAAACATCAGCTAACATTTCCTCTATGAACAATTTGCTGCGACCATAAGGATTGTTTGCTTTCGTGGGGTGGACTTCGTCTATGGGCAAGTACTGCGGATCACCATAAACAGTTGCACTTGAACTAAACAGTAAAGTTTTTATGCCTTTACCGTGAAAAGCCTTTTGCATCGCTTCTATCAAACTGATACTACCATGCACGTTATTTGCGTAATAATCAACTGGCTTGACCACTGACTCACCAACGGCCTTAACGCCAGCAAAATGTATTACTGCATCTATATTGTGGATTTCAATAACGTCCTTAAGCAAAGCCGTATTTCGAACGTCGGCTTTTATAAAAATCATTTGCTTACCTGATATTTTTTCCAGATTTAGTACTACATCAAACTCACTATTCGAAAGATTATCGTATAACACGACTTTATGACCAGCGTCTGCAAGGATTAGTGCAGTGTGACTACCAATATAACCTGTGCCACCTGTCAAGAGAATATTCATTGATCAGATCCCTAACCGTCGTTCTAGCAATTAAACCACCCCACTTTATCGCCCTGAATTTTTTTAAATTTTCGGGAAGACGTTGTTCAGTTGTCTATTTTCAACCTAATGCCAATTTCCACAACCAAACATCGCGTGATCATTAAGGAGCTTTTGATGGCAAAATTACTTAATCCTAACCATAGTTTTCTATAGCAAAGGCCAACCGGTTATACATTTATTACTTTTAGAAAATGGGTCGGCTTCCAGATGTTTAATAATAGGAGCCATTTTGAATGCTTCAGGCCGGATACCGAAAATACAAGGTGTGTTGATTGGCATAACAAATCCATTGCTATTTATGTGATTTTTAATCCGTCAAGCACGCTACCGCCCCTGGATTTCATTTTGTCAATTTCCAGAGAACCAGTTTTTAATTTTTTGTTGGGCCGAGGCCCAACCTATTACGCTGCTTTGATATTTGCGACTGCATACGTGGATAATTCCACATGTTGGTCTCTGCCTAACAAATTCAACAGTAATATTACCCGGTCTTCACCTTTTGTAGCGGTGACAATAGCTTCAAGTTCTTTAAAGCAACCGTCAGTGACGACTATACGATCGCCGACTTTATATATAGGTTCTGGTGCGAGGCCATTCAGTTTGGCGCAGTGCCGTTGTAATTCTTCAACGATGTGATTTTCAAGACTTGCGGGGATGCCATTAAAGCGAACGATTTTGCTCACACCGCGAGTTGAGCTTATAGCAGACCAGTTGTCTGTTTCTGTTAATTGTATAAAAAGGTAATGCGGAAACATGGGGGCTATCGTGACAGTAGTTTTTCCGGCTATTTTTCGTTTAACCGGATAGGTTGGGTGAAAACAAGTGTAGTTTTGGTTTTTTAAGTGCGCTTCAGCGCGAAAACTTTCACGTGGCTTGCATTGGACCAGATACCACTTGGCAGATTGATACATCACAGCTTACAACGCCCCCTGTTTAACTGCTCTATCATCGATGACAGGTGCAGTTTGAGTCCTTTAAAATCTTTAATTAATCAAATTAACTATATGATAATTTTAGCTTATTGTAAATAAGCTGTTGTAGGAATTACCTGTGTACATGACAATTTTTAATATGTCGTCGCCGCAGAGGCGGGGATACATCCAGCAAGGCGCACTGTCCCACGTCAAGAATGGATTCCCGTCTCCGCGGGAAAGACAGAATTAATTTTTGTTGAGTACACAGAGGAATTACACACTAAATCCACCTCAGTTTTTCATTGACTCATCATAGTAATAGGTATTGTAGTAACTGTATTTCCCATATTTACCGTATTGACCATATGATTGGCTGAACGATTCAGCTTTATGGAAGTTAAAAATCGAGCCTTTCACCTCAACGCCTGAGCTACCCAGACGTTTAAGTACCATTTCTATTTCACCAGGTTGATGTGCCCCGGCACCCATAACCAGGTAATTGGTTGCAGCGATAGATCCAATGATTACAGCATCAGTCACTAATAATACTGGTGCGGTATCAATCACGATGACATCATATTGCTGGGAAAGCGTGGTCATTAATGTTTTGAAATCATCACGCATTAGCAGCTCGGATGGATCCGTTGGATAAGCGCCTCTGGCTATAAAAGTCAGATTTGCATGCAAGGTGTCCTTCAGAGCTGCTTCCACCTGGATTGTTTTGTTCAAAACTTCAGCAAGACCAGGGGTTGGGGTTGTGTTCATGTACTTATGTATTGTTCCCCGACGCAAATCAGCATCAATGAGCAAAACACGTTTTCCTCCTGCAGCCAACAGATAAGCTAGATTGGCGGACACGAAACTTTTACCAACCCCGGGTGACACACCCAAAATTGCTATAATGTTGTTGCTGGCGCAAGTCAGCGTGACCTGCAGGCTGGTACGTAAACTTCGCATCGACTCAACGGCCAGATTGCGTGGATTGGAATGCGCCAGCAATGCCAGTTCATCTGAACCTTGTTCTTTAAATAATTGCGTATTCTGAGTTTGCTCCCTGCAATAGGGAATAATCGCCAAATTTGCCAGATTATAATGTTTTTCACCCCAATGTGGATCATTAACCCGGGGAGAAATTAATTTACGGCCGGCAATAACGATGGCACTCAGCATCAGACCCAACAGAATACTGCCCATATAAATCATGGGTGTTTTGCCGGGTAACGGTGCATCTGGAATACTTGCGCTTGAAAGAATATGAACACTGCTCACGGTGCCAGCCTTAACCACCTCAAGCTCCTGAATTTTGCTCAGCAACAACAGGTACAGGGTTTTTTTCACCCCTACATCACGCATCAGGTTAACCGCCACTTGATCTGAGGCAGGAAGTTTTTTCAACCCTGCTTCCAATTGATTACGTTGTGCCTCAAGTGCTTTGGTTTGAGTTTCCAACGCAATCAGGATCGGGTGTTCTCTCGTGTAGCGTTGAAGCATGTCAATTTTATTAATGCGCAACTCACTCAACTGCTTATCCAGTGCAGACAACTGGCTCAATAAAAACTGGGTTTGCAGCTTAATATCAATTTTGCCACTTTTGGCGCGATATTGATTAAGCGCCGTTTCAGCTTTTTCAAGTTGTCCTTTGGTAATTGGCAACTGATGATATAAAAACTCCAGCGTTTGTGCTGCTTCCTGTGATTTTTTTTGTGAATCCTTGATTTGAGTGGTTTTTGCCAGAGCATTAAGAATATGAACCACTTTTTGCGGATCATCCCCCTCCAGTGAAACTTCCAGTATCCCCGTATTTTGGCGGCTTTTGCTACCGGTCTCATCAATTTTTATTTTACGCGCCAACGCTTTGACCATAATCACGTCAGAATGCTTTATCAGTGTAAATCTGGTGCCAAGAGGTGCTTTTATTGCCTCCACCTGCAGCCGAATTGTATTGTCAGAATTGGTAATCAGGGAGCCAACGTCACCATTGAGCAATAATTTTCCCTCAAGATTATAAAGACTAATATGTGTCGGTTTATCAAATACCAGGTTGAATTTTTGATTTATATCCTTCCGGGGAACTTCAAATCGCTTCACCTGAATGGATTTTTTTCCAAATGATGTTAACCATGACCAAATCCCGCCTTTTTTAGCAACGGCCGTAATATCAAGGCCCAATGACTTGATAACCGGTTCAAGAATAAATCGGGACTGAATCAGGGCTATTTGGGTCGAAGTTGCATCCCCGGTAGGTGAACGAAACATTATCTGCTGAATCGAACCTGCCTGGCCTAGACCTGATTGACCTGCTTCTATTTGCAGCAAAACGTCGGAATGATATTGAGGAATCTGACGAGAAGCGTAAAAGACACCCAGCGAAAAAACCAGGGATGTGATCAAAAGGATAAGCCAGCGGTTCTCTAGTATATGACTCACAATAGCCGATAAATCAATCTCATCACCTTCAGGGGCATACCCCTGTTTTCCTGGAATAATATTCATAACATCCTTTGTTTCAACGTTGTTAACTGTTTTTAACGATTGACTGTGTGAACCACACTGCTTGTATGGTTGGCAGCAACTGCTCCAGTACACGATTGAAGCGTGTGGCAGGTGCAGAAGAGACAAATAAAATATCGCGCGGTTGCAAGCTAAACCGTTCTGCCAGTAACAGTCTGTCGGGTGTTTTTGCATCCAGCCAGAAAATTTGCGGACAGGTAAAGTTACCACGAATAACATAGATAAAGCGGGGATCGGCGGCTTTTGGATCAATCCAGCCCGATAACGCCAGTGCATCGGCAATGGTCAATTGTTGATCATTAATCGGCAGGAAGCCTGTTTTCATGACTTCACCCAGCACATAGACCTTTTGGCCACGAAAATCAGCAACCCTCACATTGATTTGTGGATGCGGTACATATTTTTTCAGGCGAGTGGTAATCTGGTGACGAATTTCATCTACGGTTTTTCCGGCAACATGCACATAACCAATCAGAGGGAAGAAAATTTGACCGCTTGAGTTAACCAGGTACCCGGCTTGCCCCGCTGCACCGTGAACACCGGGCGCTGATCCGGCGATGGGCAATGTATCTACAATATTAAATTCAGGATGTTCCCATACATTGATATGCAAAACATCTGCCGGTGCTACCCGATAGTAATAAGTGCTGACATGTTGATCTGCAATCAGGGATGGAGAAATGGGAATAAGGGTTGGATGTACCTCAACCCGCTCTGGAACAACGAATTTACGCATTTTAACGGTATCAAGGTTTTGCATTCCCGGCATGATGCCGCAACTGCACAAAGCCAGAGTCGTCCCTATCACACTGATTTTTTTTAACATATTAATTCCACAACTTCCTGTACCATTCATCCACGCCTTGATCTATTAACGCCAGGGCCTGTTCGAAAACCAGCCTTGGGCGCTTGAATGGATCGGGCACATCATATTCTCCCCACTTCCCTAACCGGTGAACGCGTCCGCATGTTCCCGGGTAATTCATTTCAACCTGCTTTTGTTGATCAGATGTCATGGTCAAAATGAGATCTGACCCAAACAATATATCCTGTGAGATCTGTCTTGCCCGATGGCTGGACATATCAATTCCCTTTTTCTGCATAAGCGCCAGCCCTGTTTCATCAGCGGGGTGGTCAACCAGTGCGGCCAGGCCTGCCGAGCTAACCACCATGTTTTGCATTCCTGCCTGTCTGAAGCGCTCTGCAAAGAGGGCTTCAGCAATCGGGCTGCGACAAATGTTACCGATGCAGAGGATCAGAATGTTTCGAATCATGGTATTGGGTAACATGTCCTGCTGGCAATTTAATGACTATGAAGATACCCAAACAATCCGGGTTATGCAAGTGCTACATACCGTTTTTTTATTTCGTCACGATAACTTTCCGGAAGAGTGGCCCAGTCCATCAAATCAACCAGAAACGGCAGTTCACTGTCTATGAAGGATTGTTTTAATTGTGCCAGATGTTCCATGGGTTTTTGCAGGTTATCAGGGTTTCGTATAACCAGATCCAGATCGCTGGCATCATGACCGTTGCCATTTACACGACTTCCATATGCCCACACTTCCAGCCCGGGTGCATGTTGTTTTAAAATTGATTTGATCTGTTTTAAATCATCAGGGCTGATGTCAAATTGCGGCATGATCAAGGGATTCCTTTAGCCTTTGTGCGTCATCAACAAAGTTTGGCAGCAATATTAGTGTTTCTTCAGCAAAACCAACGCCATAATCATGCGCTGTATTAATTGTCATCGTCACACCCGCCCATAAACATCATCAAACCGGACAATATCATCCTCACCCATATATTCACCGCTTTGCACTTCAATCATCACCAGCTCGCAAACCCCGGGGTTTTCCAGGCGATGTTTGTGGCCGGCGGGAATATAGGTTGATTCATTGGTGCGCACAAACATTTCACTCTCACCATTAACAACTTTTGCCATACCACTGACCACGATCCAGTGTTCGCTGCGGTGATAGTGCATTTGCAGGCTCAAACTCGCTCCTGGTTTTACTACGATGCGTTTGATTTTGAAGCGTGGCCCTTCTTCCAGCACGGTATAGGTGCCCCACGGCCTGTGGACGGTCCGATGAAATTTGTGGGTTTCATGGCCTTGTGCCTTTAGCTGCGCATAAATACGCTTCACGTCCTGTGCACGGGATTTTTCGGCAATCAGCAAGGCATCCGGCGTATCAATAATCAGTAAATTATCAATGCCTACTGCGCCGACGAGGCGATCCTTGCTGCGGATATAACAATTGGATACATCGCACAGCAACACCTCACCTTCAATCCGGTTGCCTTCCGCATTTGGCGCGGCCAGATCACCCAGCGCATTCCAGGAACCAATGTCGCTCCAGCCAATACGGCATGGCACGACAGCAACATGTTGCGATTTTTCAATCACGGCATAGTCAATCGAATTATCAGGAACCTCGGCAAAGCTGGCTGCATCAAGTTCAATTTGTCTGAAACCTTTGCCGGTTGCAAGACGGGATTGTTGCAGACAGGTTTTTGTAGCCTGGAAAATATCCGGGCAATGCAGCGCCATTTCATGCATCAATATTTTTGCAGTAAAACAGAACATGCCGGAATTCCAGAGAAAGCGCCCCGACTCAACATA
>CAZDYY010000019.1:0-7306 GCA_964509745.1 uncultured Legionella sp.
ATCGTGTCCGGGCAACTGTCAGACATCAATATCGCCATGTATATTGCCGCCTGTGCCGGGAACAAATTCTCCAAACGGGAAGTATTTGATTTGACGAAAGCCATGGTTGATTCCGGACAGCATTTGAGCTGGGATGCCCCACTGGTGGTGGACAAGCATTGTGTCGGTGGTTTGCCCGGAAACAGGACAACACCGATCGTTGTCCCGATTGTTGCAGCGTTTGGGTTAATGATCCCGAAAACATCGTCAAGAGCTATCACTTCTCCAGCAGGAACGGCGGATACCATGGAAGTGTTCACCTGTGTTGATCTGGATATTGCCACAATGAAAAAAGTAGTGGAGCAGGAAAACGGCTGCCTTGTCTGGGGAGGCTCCATGGCATTAAGTCCGGCAGATGATTTGTTAATCAGGATCGAGAGAACTGCAAATATTGATAGCGAGGGACAGATGGTTGCCTCCATTTTATCAAAAAAAATCGCGGCTGGTTCCACTCATCTTGTGATTGATATGCCCGTCGGGACGACGGCCAAGGTCCGATCTATCGAGCGGGCCAGGTTTCTGGGAAATTTTCTGGAATCGATCGCCAGCAAATTTGGCATAGAAACCAAAGTGATGATTACCGATGGTTCCCAGCCGGTTGGCCGGGGTATAGGGCCTGCACTTGAAGCCCGGGATGTGTTTGCTGTTCTGAACCGTGACAGGCATGCGCCACAGGATTTGCGTGAACGTGCCTTGTCTCTGGCAGGCCAGATCATCGAGTTTTCGCCGGGAGTTGCTGTGGGGCAGGGATTAAAAATCGCCACAGAAATTCTGGATACGGGCAAGGCATGGACAAAATTTCAGGCGATATGCAACGCCCAGGGCGGGTTGCGTGATATACCGGTGGCGAAATATACCCATACCATTCAATCCAGTTGTTCAGGAACAATTATCAATATCGATAATCGCATTATTGCCCGCGCGGCCAAACTGGCTGGCGCACCGAAGGCAAAATCAGCAGGGGTGGAACTGCTGGTGCCGCTTCATTCTGTCGTTGCCCGATCGCAGCCGTTATTCAAGCTGTATGCAGAAACAAAGGGCGAGTTGAATTATGCCCTGGATTTTCTTCATCAGGGGCATGAAATTTTCCAGATTGAGGTGAGCTCATGAGGCAGTTGATTGAGAGCGTTAATTGCTGCATGTTTGCTCCTTGCTATTCATGAGTTAATTTTATATATAATTAGAAAGAAACGCCAAAACCTGTTGTTGTCATATACCGAAACTTCTTAAGGACAAGATATGAATATTTCAAGCAAGGTGCTGGACAAGGCGGTAGCTGCGAAAATTATTACTGCCAGTCAGGCGGAGGCGTTAATTCAATTTATTGCCGCGAATCCGGAACAAGGTCCCGGGTTTAACCTGACCAATGTTTTGTATTATTTCGGCGGCTTGATTGCCATCGGGGCAATGACCTTGTTTATGACGCTGGGCTGGGAAAGTTTTGGCGGATGGGGAATATTCTTTATTTCCCTGGTTTATGCACTGGCTGGTTTGTATTTAACTTCACGGTTTCATCAGAAAGGCTATGCCCTTCCTGCAGGGATTTGCGCAACATTTGTCATTTGTCTGGTGCCCCTGGCCATTTATGGAATTCAGGTCGCGATGGGATGGTGGCCGGACCAGCAGCATTATCGCAATTATCATTTCCTGGTGAACTGGACATGGATGTACATGGAGCTGGGGACACTGCTTGCAGGATGCATTCTGGCCTTTTTTTACCGATACCCTTTCATGGTGATGCCAATTGCGGTCACGTTGTGGTACATGTCAATGGATGTTGCATCCATTATTGCCGGAGGTACTGCACCGTATTTGCTTGCCGCGTCGGTCTCTCTATATTTTGGTTTGTTTATGGTTTTACTGGCGTTCCTTGTTGATTTAAGGTCTCGCCATTCCGCTGATTATGCGTTCTGGCTGTATCTGTTTGGTGTCATTGCATTCTGGGGTGGATTAACCGGACAGCCTTCCAGCAATGAGTGGTCTCGTTTGGTTTATTTCTGTATCAATTTGTTGTTGATCGGGATCGGGGTGGTTCTGGTCAGGAAGGTATTTGTGATTTTTGGCGGGATCGGCTGTTGTTTGTATATTGGCCATATAGCCTTTGTTGTATTTGAAAACAGTGTTCTTTTTCCCATTGCATTGACGGTTATTGGTCTGGCTTTTGTTTATCTGGGAACGTTATGGCAAAAGCATGAGCGTGATTTAACTCAAAAAGCTCAAGCTTTTTTGCCTGCGGCAATTCGGGAATTATTGCAATCAAGACATTGAGCCGATCCTGTCCTGTCTGAATTGACAACTGTTGGGCTCACTTTTACCCTCATTGTCATGCCCTGGCCCTGGAGATGATTTCCCGGGTGACGGGTTTGGGGGTCTGGGGGAAAAAATGGAGCAAGCGACATGTGCGGATGGGCAGGCGTCGTCGAGAACAGGTTCTGGTTCGGGTTCGGTTTTGTATCGAGCGATTTCTTTTTGAATCAGTTCGTACGCCAGCTTTTCGATTTTTTTACTTGATTTGTCGTGCTCGTTATCCAGGATGATTTCGAAGTCATAGTAGTCTTTCCTGGAGCTCAGGTCTGCATCTGAATCTTGTTGTATGGGTAATTCTATCCTTGGCACCTGATTCTTCTGAGCATCAAATTTTGGTTGTGTAATAAAATTATGCTGCAGGGCCTGTTCAGCGCTGATGCGTTTATCAGGGTTGAATTGAAGCAGCTGTTCCAGCAAGTCAAAGGAATCGGCATCCTGATTTTTGAATGTTTCCCTGAATATATCATCCGGGATTGGACTAATTTTTTTTACGGATTTAAAGGCGTCATGCTCGTTAATCCATGCACAATTACCGGGTTGGGGAGTGCCAATTACGCTAAAGATTTTCTCTAACAATTCATCGCTTTCTGCAGGAAAGAGCGGGTTTCTCAGGAAGAGCTCTCCCAATATACACCCAATACTCCACATATCAACGGATTCTGCGCCATGGTTGTTTAGAATTAATTCAGGGCTGCGATACCAGCTGGTGACCACGTGTCCTGTAAGCTGGCGAAAAGGGGTTGGATGGCTTTCTGGAGCACTCGTTTTTCCAGGAGCCTCGATTGCCCGGGCCAGAGTGAAGTCGCAAATTTTTAATGTACAATCGCTTTTAACCAGAATATTGGCAGGCTTTAAATCACGATGGACGAGCTTTGCTGCATGGAGATCATGAATTCCATGCAGAATTTGATACAGGAAATATTGAATGTGTAGTTTGCTCAGTTCCTGGTGGGAATTGATAATGTGATAAAGGTCAGCTTCCATCAGTTCAAAAACAAGATTCATTTCGGTAAGTTTGTCATTTGTGATCAAACCTGAGACAAATTCCAGTTCTACTATGTAAGGGTGGCCCTTTAACATACGTAAAATCGAGATCTCCCTGAGTCCCTTCGTGGCATCCATAGCATCCATGCGGGAAAAGAGCATTTTTTTGATGGCGACGGGACTTTGGGTGGCTTTGTTGGTTCCTTTCATCACACATCCATAAGCACCGCTGCCCAGGTGATCTTTTTTCTCGCTGGTCTGGACATCATATTTTGCAAGCAACACAGGGTCTTTGGGTGGAACAATTTGAGGAGGGACAATTTGATTAACACTGGGGCTGTTTTGCATAAATAAAAGGCATAAAAATAGTCAGTTAATGCATTGTATTCAAACTTTATTCATTTTGCAAATTATCAGATATATCGGAGTATGACTGGAAGAGTGGTTAACCGCCTGGCCAGAGAAGCAGCGCTAGCGGGTTTGTGTTATCATAGGCGCTCATTTGAAGATGAACCTGCTAAAGGATGATTTTAGATGCGGAAAGGAAAAACGATAAAGCCGGTAGTAAAACATTTTGATGGAATGACGATACACGGGTATAGCGTTCGAACGAGCAATGCAGATGAGCGGGGAATTGATACAGCAAAAATACCAGCACTCTGGCAGAAGCTGTTCTCGAGTTCATTCATGCCTCATCAGGATATCTATGGCGTGTATTCTGATTATCAATCTGATCTGAACGGTGATTACAAGGTCACAGCTGGTGTTCCTTCGGAGCCCGGTAGTCCCGGGCTTGAGGCTGCATGCATTTCTCCCGGGAAATATCTGGTGTTTGAAAACTCCGGCTCACTGCCTGAAGCAGTCATTACTGCATGGCAGCAGGTATGGGATTATTTTTCAAATAACCCGGCATATGAACGAAATTATAATACTGACTTTGAGTTGTATACGGATCAAGAGAAGGTCAGCATTTATATTGGTGTTCGCTAATTCTGTATACAGTTTGTTGTAATTTTAGCGACAGGTTACAGGGAATGCCGTCGTGAGTTGCTCTTATCTGCCGGTTCGGGCGGAACCAGGACCGGCAGCGAGATGCTGACGTGCATGGTTGTCCGGACTTCACGCCGGGATTCATGGTTGTTTCTTGCGCCAGACCAGAATGATGATGGGTTTTGACCTATCACCACCAAACCTGGCACACATTTTGCTCTGGAGTGCTCGCTCTGCCGAAGCACTACTGTTGTTGTGTTCATCCCGCAAACAGTGGATGCTTGCCAGATAGCTTTGGCAACCCGCCATGGGTCCAGGCTGCAGTCTATATTGAGGACGGGTACCGAGGTCACTTGATAACCCAGCGTTTCGAGTAACACTGAAAAGCGGGTTCCTGTGTTATTTGCTTGCAGAATAAGCTGCCATGATTTTCTTTTTCCCAGGAATTCAAGCAGGGAAGATAATCCGCGGATTTCTTTTTTGCGTTCACGTCCCTGGTCGGCATATAAATAATAAATCTTGTTAAGTCCATCTATGCTTTGTACATCTATTGCCACTTGTCGTCTTGTCATTGTTATTCCGGGGATGCTGGACGTTTAAATAATAGCGCTTATTGTATCAAATTTGATCGTTTATGTAAATTATTAATACATTGCAGGGTGGGCGCAGTACAGCCGCCCACCGGAATGATTGCATCAAGCCTTGTTAACCTTGATTTCCCGTGAGCGTCCCTTGCTGCTGGTTTTTTTGTGGATCACCACCCACAACATCCCTTTTTTGAATGAAGCAGATATTTTATCTGTATCGGATAATGAAACTCAGAAGGTTCAGTGCTTGTGTTGAGTTGAGTGATTCGGTCCAATGCCTGATTCGATGGTGTCACCTGATTGATCCTCTATCCTGCTCCGGGCAAGCGTGGATTTAAATACAGTTGTGCTGATCGCTGAATTTCTGGCATTTACAAGTGCTCTGATATCAGTAACACTGATGACATTTATTGAGTTTTTCAGCGCTTCAGCTGAATTTTTTAATTCCTTGAAAGGTTTTTCATCGGGCAACATACGGATGAATTCGTCAAGTTGTCGAATGAATGCTTTACTTGTTTGTTTTTGGGTAATGTCCAGACTATCCATTAATAAACCCAGTTCTTCTGCCCGCTTTAACATGGGTAAATATTTGACAATATCGGCTGAATTTATGGTGTCCATATCAGAAATCTCATCGATTAACTCATAAAAATCATCCCATCGTAACTTGATGTTATCTTGCTTTTTGATTGCTGTTTTGAGCAGGGTTACATCTTGATTATATTCCTCAATATTTTCCTCGCTGGAGGCAACAAACGGTTGTGCTGGTGCGCCAATATGGGCAGCTATGGTATTGATGGCCTCTTTTATGAGGCTGATTTGTTCCTGATCGGACAGGTTATATGCATTACCTGCCAGGTTAACGGTTTTTTGTGTATGATTCACCATGATAAACTGATCACAAAAATAGGCTCCACCATCCAGATTGACATGGTTTGTTTGCTGGCGAACGGCATCATTGGATGTGGCCAGTATATTATGACCACAATAGACTCTGATTGAATTTTTCGACCGTGCATTGGCAAAGGCCGGATCGTCAAAGTATTGAGGTTCTCCATTACGTTGATCGGGTCTTGCCCAGATAAGGTGAGATTTAATTTCAGGGGTTAATGGCAAGGGATCCGCCGTATTTATTCTGGAGTCCAGATCGTCATCACCAAGGGGCAAATTTGCATGGCATACCAGGAACGAATCAGCGCCCTGACCGACCTTGATAATATACGGCAAATCAGAAACGAATTGTACGATATCCTTTGCTTCCGAAATTTTTGGAGATTGATTGAACCATCTGATGAATATGTCGGGGATGGCTTTATACCTTGAATACAGGGTTTGTATTTTCTCAAGACTGGAAATCCAGCCTCCGCCATTGCATAAAAATCTATAAATATCCTGGTGTGAGGCGCTATTCTTCATCGCGTCAAGTAACATTTGTTCATGATTTCCCTTTACCGCGTGAATTCGTGGGTCTGTGCTGATCAAATGATATACGTCAACTTCGTGTCCACCCCGATCAAACAAGTCTCCAACGATAAATAATCTGTCATCAGGACCCAGTTTTGCAATGACATTTTCCAGCTCGCCACTGCCATGGACATCACCAATAATGTAATCATTACCGGCGGTGTTACTCTCCAGTTGAACGATCTCTTTTGGCATAGCAATCGCCTTTTTACATGGCCACTAGATTAATAATAGTACATTGGTGAAAAAAATGTAGCCCGTATCAGTCCGTTTATATTTACCGGGAGGCCTGTGCCTTGAATCACGAGTAGATTGCTGTTTGTTTTTAATATATATACTATGTCAAAAATTTAACACGAATTGGTTTTGATTATGCCCAACCTTGAGAGTGCTCTGCACATGATTTCAAGTATGCAAGCAGGTGATATTTTAAGTATTTCACCTCTTGTCGACAAACAAACATCTGAGCGCTGTGCATCAGCTCTTCTTCCGGGCAGGTTTATCGCTTTAAGTGATGCAAGTTCCATAGAACAAGTCACTGCTGTTGCCCGCTCGCTAAAACCGAATGCAGGAATGATACTATCATCTGGTCTGTCTCCGAACCATTTTGCGCTTGCATCAAAGAACCTTGCGAAAGAAGCAATCATCACTTTTCATCCCGGCACATCCATGGAGCGCTACGAAGCTGCTGTCATGAATATTTCACAGGATGCATGGATACAATTAGCTTCAGACGTTTTCTCCAGGGAAAAAATCAGCGTCATAGCGGAAGCTGTCCCTTTTCATGCATTCAATAAGGTTAAACTCCTGTTTTCAGCCATGGAACGCGATGCATGTAATGAAGCCAAAGCTGTTATGGAGGAAATTTTTAGAAGACGCATTGATGTATTTAATGAACGGGCTGCTACGGCAGCCAGTATGACACAACAGCAACC
>CAZDYY010000019.1:7316-11647 GCA_964509745.1 uncultured Legionella sp.
GCGTGGAAAGCTTTTTTCTACAAGAATTTGGAGAGGGATCTGATTTCCATGCTGCTTGTCTCAACTACAGACAAAGATGTTGCTGGCGAGCTGGTTTATATCGTCAGTTGCTCTTCTTGTGAAATCGAACGACATCGTCAAGTTTGTGAGTGATATAGTCTCGCATTGGTGGATTAATATCGAACATTATGCCGGGAATATGTTTGATGTCAAATTTAGTGACATAAATCTTGCCGGGATCCTGTATAAGATCAATCAGCAAGATTTCATTGCGCCACCTGATGAACCACTACGCATTTTGCCCCCTGAACCGAGCGGTATTTCAGCCCGGAATCTTTGGACAGAGCAGCAGCAACGTCAACGGACTGACAGGATAGTCGCTGAAGTAAGCCCGCCGTTTGCCCATTTACCACCTGTCAACCATACAGGCAGAGAGGAAAGCAATGACCAGGAATTTAATTTGGAAGAGTATTTGCGGGTTGGTGTTGATTAACCTCATGAACTGATGGGGCTTGTTGATGTTATTAGTCATATGATTGCATTGATATCACGGTTTGTAGACATTACCCGTGACGTGTCCTGTTATTAGCCAGTCCGAAGTTTTTTCGCAAACAATATGTGTTTATGTATTTACTTTAGAATGTCTGCGCCATAACATTGCCACTTTTTTTTATCATGGAATCCGATGAATATTATTCATTCAATCACGGGACGTCAGCTGCATGACGATAAAAACTTCGAAATGGAAGTGCTGCAGTGGGTAAATCAGGAAGAATGGCTTGGTTTTTACAAACTGATTATCGCAGTATATAAATCACAAACCCGGGTCATCAATGCACTGAATAAAGCCATTTCAGGCCATTTGGGAGATGAGCCGAATGATGTTTGGCACAATGCCTTTGAACTGGCTTTGCAAGCTGATGCCTTGAGAAATGTTTATCTAAGGCAAAAAGTGCTGCTCCTTGATACGCGAGATATGTTGATATTTTATCGTGCAATGGGCATGGTTGGTGCGATGTCTTATTTTAATCTGGCGAATGCCCGATGTCTGGAATTTTTATCGATTGCCATGTTTTTGACACTGTGCATAAAAAATTTTATGATTATCGCGGAACATTGGTTAGCAGATTCAAATTGGTGTGATCTCGTGAATGAAGAGGCGCGTAAACAGGGCTTTAATATTCAAAAACCATTTTTTGGACAAATATACGAGAATGTTTTTGACACAGACGATGTGTTTACTACAGATTTAAGGAAAAGTGCCTGCACAGCAAACCCGGATGTTATACCTGATATTGATTTGGTCTATGTGCTGTCTGGTCGGGGAACAATTACTGGACAAGACGCTGACGGCCTGGATCGCGAATTTGATATTGAAGATGAAAAATGGCGTTTGGCCGAAGGGATTCGTATTGCAAAAACGGTGAATGCCCTGAGAGCAGGAAAAACCATTGAGGATCTTGAGCCTGCAGATTACGTGACGCCCATTTTTTATAATGGCAGACCTATTCATAATTCTGCTTTATGGGATGCGTTTGAAGCAGGGTTCATTGATTATCCCCGGGAGTTATTTATCATCCGTGAAATTGATCCATTAAATACTATAGGTCAGGTTCGCTCATTCAAAAACTATATCCTGAAACATCAATTACACCATAAAAACATTGCTGTAGTATCAAGTGCCTATCATATCCCCCGGATTTCGAAAACCATCGGGTGTGATTCTCCCCAAACGTTTACCGAAGGGGGATTACCTCATCCCGTTCAGGAATTGAACATTTTCCTTTTTGGTGTTCACAAACAAGAAAATCGACCTGGAATGCTCTACGATTTGAGGGGCGAGCGACACGCTGCTGAACGTTATTCAGCCGGAGAGTCAGCATCCATTTCCAGACATCAGGGAAGAAATACATTTTTTACAAATACAGATTTTCAAATGATGCGTTCATATATGAAATCCGTATGCTGGAGTCAGGAAAAACTCGTTGTTTCTGCTTATGGAAATACCTTGTTTCAAAAGCAGTGTTCAATGCCCGAGTCTGGACAACCTTCATCTCCAGTACCCCGGATGTAATGCGTTAACGGCGCACAGGTTGTGTGCGTCGTATTTCCATTGATTAGGTTGTTTCTCAAACGTGGTTGAAAATCGCTGGGCGTGTATCTGGATAGTTTTCGAAAATTTGTGTCCCCCCCTTGAAAAATTTAAAAATAACCGGATTATTCAGCTTGAATCAACAATTAAGGAGATAATCATGAGTTTATTCAAGCGTGTATTACTGACTCTTTGCTGTATTCTTCCGTTGTCTGAAGGTCATGCCAAAACCATTGATCTGTATGACAAGCCCAAAGATGGTAAAATCATCTCGAAACTGGATTCCGAATCCGGGGTCATTAAAATTTTTATCCCGAAGGATGGTACATGGATAAAAGTGGCTGATCCAAGAGATGGTAATGTTGGATGGATCAAGTCTGCTGATTTGCAGGATATGACGACGCAGATGAATTTAACAAGATCTTCCGGTAGTCAAAAACAATATCGTGTCATTCAGTCCAGCTATCCATCTGCACGGATATACCAGCTAATGCAACAGCAAATGGATGAAATGGAACGAGTTATGCATGATTTTAATTCGGGATGGTTTGGATTTCCTTATGGAATGAATACGTCAGCGATGGTTCCAGTATTTATTTTACCAGTGCAGGACGTTCAGTCTCAATCAAACAGGAAATAATAATCGGCCGGGCATCAAGCCCCGGCCTCTAATTTGTGAAATACGTTCACTTGGGCCCTGATAGTATCTGCGCTCTTATTCCTCAACAATTGCACTGGTCTTTACGGAGAAAAATGTTTCTGTTTACATGAAAAAATAGAGGCTATTGGTCTTGGAAATTATATAATAAGAACCTGACATACCATGCGTCCTCACATGACCCAAATCTATAGGCAATCTCGATTTAATTGATTTTACAGGATAACCCCTAATGAAAATGTTCTCCCGATTAGCTGAAAAAAAAATAATAAATGTATTTCAGGCTCGATCAAAACATATTGATATTTCAAACCATTACCCGGAAGATGTGTTGGCTGCTTATTATAATGAGGCAAAACCACACAATTTATTCAGTGCGTTACGATACAATCCAGAAAAAAAAATGAGCCCTGGTGAGGCCAGATCAATTCTGGATAAACATGGCGCTAAAATTACCTCATTGAAAGGCATGGCAATAAACATGACTATTGCCTCTACTGCCATTGATGACACTGATTACAATAAAATTCATGGTGACAATTCTTCAGAGGCTGCATTGGCAGCACTAAACAGCCTTCCTGAAAAAGAAAAGCCCTCAAGCCGTACTGATGCCCGGGCGCAAGGCCTGGCCTATGGATGGAGTAAAGATATAAGAAATCTATTACCCAATCCATATCTGGGACGTAATGCATATGCTTTGTTTGATCAGAATATTCAAGACAATGATAGTAGTGTTTTGATCCCCATACGAAACATGCTTTTAAAAATTGGCACTCCTGCAACAACGGAATTAATCAAGCAAATACGTGACTTTATTTATGATGGAGATGGCTCCGGGGATATATGGACAGCGACTCGTGAAGAGACCATCGCTCTATTTCTCAATATTTTAAAAATAATACCAGGAAGCATCACAGAATATTCAGACAGGTATGTAGCGGCATCCAGATTAGAAACAGTAGCCATGAAGTTTGGTATACCAGGTCTCTTTAAGGATGCTTTAGAGGATATGACAGTATTCGAGGAAAACGAACATGCTGCTGTTCAAGAGGTGATACCGCCTCAGCAACCTGCTTCCATAAAGGAGAACTCCAATCATCCAGAGAGCGAACGGGTTCGATCAAAAATTGAGGAATTCAAAGGATTGTCAGCTTATGCAACCGCTTATATGTTAGGAAGACAGGATGCTGAGTATGCCCGAAAATCAAGAAAAAATGGTCAGAGTTATAAAAAATCGTCAACATCGTGGAATGGAATGTGGACGGCAATAGGAGGAACAGCCGCGACAGCATTGGTATATGCGCTCATTCAGAATATTGTTGATGATAAAATGGCAAAGCTCAAAAACAAAACACAGGATGATGCAAATATTGAGGAAGCGCATCAAGCTGGTTTCTTTAGAACCCATTCTGGAGATATCAAGTCAGGGGAATTGGAAGCTGGCATGCCAAATCAATATAACAGGTAAATCAGTTATTCATGAGCCGCAAAATACGGATGAATACGAAAAGTTATCCCGTTTTTTTGATCAGCCCGTTCACTTTATTTGATGTAAAACCCCGTAATTTTTTTCAAATTAAT
>CAZDYY010000020.1:0-1458 GCA_964509745.1 uncultured Legionella sp.
GTGATGTACTTGTTCATG
Organism: uncultured Legionella sp.; assembly: GCA_964509745.1. Classification (GTDB taxonomy): domain Bacteria; phylum Pseudomonadota; class Gammaproteobacteria; order Legionellales; family Legionellaceae; genus DDPF01. The sequence continues at coordinate 19 of CAZDYY010000020.1, forward strand.
CCCTCGGCATTGATGTTTCTTTCCAAATCCGATTGCGTATATCGGGAGGCTTTGATTCCATGCCAGTTGGATGCGGTATTCATGATATTGATGCGGGGGATGACTTTGATCTCTTTTCCATCCACTGTAACGGTCGTTTCGCGATTGTTATACATCATCAGGGCGTTGTAGCTTTCTTTTAATTGCCGGTGCTCGGACTCCCCCTTGCCAAGAAACAGTTTGTCGCCCTTGATGGGGGACAGCATTGCCAGAGAGGACAACTCAAGCTCGATGGGTTCCTTTTCATTTATTTTGTGTCGTGCAAGTTCTGCAAACATGTCCTTCGCAGCATTGGCTGCAACCTTGCGACGTTCAAACTTGATCTGGTTGATGGCTGTCAGCAATTTCTTCCGGTTACCGAATAATAATTTAACATTGGAGTCGCCCCAGGTTTGGTCGATCATTTTGATGGGTGTATAAGAGGTGTGTCTGTACCCTTTGAACTGGGATATATAGTTTTTACCGTCCATATAGCCCGTACCGAATTCAATAAAATTGGGCAGTTTTTCTTCCTGACCGTAACGTGCTGTACTCGGCAGGATTTTTTCTTCAACCACACGGTTAATGCTGGCCTGGGTAATGGATGCTTCGCCGGATGGAACGGGATAAAAATTGACGAAATGGGGTCGTCCCCGTATTGACGTCAGACTGGATTCACTTTTCTCAAATGTCGCCAGGGCAGCGCGCAGTGTCTTGTGGTTGTTAAATGCATCAGGCCGGGTAATGCGCAATGCGTCATAGACAAACTCCTGCAAACAACGCCTGGCGGTTTTGATGGCTTTGAGCACAACAGGCTCATTGTCTTCCAGGTCTTTTATGTTGTAGACGGGTGTGATTTGACAGGTATCATTAATTTTATCCAGAGCAGACTGCCTTGCTTTTTCAAGTTCTGCTGATTTATCAGGGTGGTCTGTTTGTGCGGTATCAAACAGCATGTTTAATCGATCAATAAAATCCTGTGTACATGGGCCGTTATATGATCGATCGCTAAATTCCTTTGCAACAAGGTTGTCCGTTTTTTTGAATTTGAATTTGTTTGGCTCATTCTCTTCCCAGGCTGTATTTTCCTCAATCCGGGTCATCAGGTCTTCAATTGTTTTGAAAGATTTGGTTTGGGTCATATTCTGTCTCAAAAGCAGGGTCTTTAAAGACAGTATAGTTCATGATTTACAGTTTTGCGGGAGAGGTGATCTCCCGCAACAGGATTGGATGATTTATTCTTGACTGCGACAGCCCATGCCGAAGTGTGCGCCAATCCAGCTGGAGATTGCGCCGGTGAAAAACAGGATAAAGATAATGAATGCACCGGTAGCCAGTCCTTCAGTCGCTTCCCTGGGCACAACATTGTCCATTTTTTGATTATCTTCCTTTGCTGGCATCGGCATTGCTTTGGCTGGAGCC
>CAZDYY010000020.1:1471-4139 GCA_964509745.1 uncultured Legionella sp.
AGGTGGTCAGCAGGTCGGCCAGAATCAGGGACACAGTCCATGTTGTGAAGCCATAGATAGCGCCCATGTTGTGTTTGGGAACATATAGCCGGCCAATATAACCTGAGGTAAAACCGGCAAAAAACATGGCAATGATGGTGGAGAGAATCAATCCCAGCAAACCACCGATGGCTAGTGTTGCAACCCCGTGATCAGTCATTTCGAATGCAGACAAGCCAATCGCCATTCCAAACAGATTAAGCAGAAAGCTCAAGCCAACACCAATCAATGCACCGGCCAAAATGGCTGACCATGAAATCCGTTGCATGTTATGACAGTGTTGTTCATCGATATGTTGTGTTTGTGCCATGTTTTTTTCTCCTTGAGGTAGTGAATAAATTTATTTTAATTTAACAAAATATACCTTATCAGGAAATTTAAAAAGTTGATACTCGAAAAAAAAAGTGTGGTCTGGTAATCTGGTTAAAAGTGACTACAGAGATGATAGCATCATGAATTACAAAGATTATTACAAGGTGATGGGGCTGGAGCGTAATGCCACGGAAAAGGAAATTAAAACAGCCTACCGGCGTCTGGCACGCAAGTATCACCCGGATTTGAACAAGGAAGCCGGGGCTGAAGAAAAGTTTAAAGAGCTGGGTGAGGCGTATGAGGTCCTGAAAGACCCTGAAAAACGTAAACTATATGATCAGTATGGAAGTGACCGTGAGGCTCAGCAATATGCACATGCCTCTCAACAATCTTATGACTGGGGTGGTCAGGGTGGACATAGCTATCAATCCACCCAGGATTTTTTTGAATCGCTGTTTGGTGAGCGGTTTGGGGCGCAGTCATTTCGGGAACAGCATGCAGCAGGAAGCGATTTGCATGCCAATATCAGTGTCAGTCTGGAAGAGGCCTGGCATGGGGCTGTGAAGGACATCCACCTGCCAGCCATGCACGGGGCAAATGCACAAACCTTGCGGGTGAAAATTCCAGCAGGTGCCAAACCTGGCCAGCAGCTTCGTCTGGCAGGCAAGGGTACTGCCGGTATTGGCAGTGGGCCAAAGGGCGATTTGTACCTGACGATCAATATCGACAAGCATCCCTTGTTTGACTTGATGGGCAATGATATTTACCTGACACTGCCTGTAGCTCCCTGGGAAGCTGCTCTGGGCGCGACCGTCCAGGTGCCGACACTGGCCGGCAAGGTTGATTTGAAAATCCCGCAAGGCTCGCAGGGTGGCCAGACCCTGCGTTTGAAAAAACGCGGTTTTCCCGGTGCGGAACCCGGAGATCAATACATTCTGCTGAAAATTGTCATTCCCCAGCCAGCAACGGATACAGCCCGGGAATTATATCAAACCATGCAAAAAGAAATGCCGTTTAATCCACGCGAAAAGATGGGGGTGTAATCATGGAGAAAAATACGGTTATCAGCGGAGTTTTGATGGATGATGAGTCGGCCACGATTACATTTACCCAGGTGTGTCATACTTGCCGTATATCTGAAGAAGCGTTGATAGAGCTGCTGGAACATGGTTTGCTCAGGGGGATCGACGCATCATCCAAAAAGGCGGTATTTAAACCACAAATGATTCATCGCATTCGCTCGGCGCGTCGCTTGCAGGATGATCTCGGGGTTAATCTTCCCGGAGTTGTTCTGGCACTGGAGTTGCGCGATGAGCTGGAGCGGGTGAGGCGCGAGCTGGATATCTTGCGTCGTCATTTTGAAGGACGACTGGATTTTGAGTGATTCTGTCCTATGCTTGATATATAGACAGGAGAAATGTGATGGATATGGTGCGGAAAGTAGAAGAAGTTTACCGCCGGCCATTAAATAATGCGGAAAAGATCAAACAGCTGAATGATCTGATCCTCGATTGCCGTAATGAACTGGAGGCGCAAAATGAAAATATGCGCCCCGAGGTCAAGCATGAGGTGGCTGAGGGCCTGCGTCTTGCCAGCGACTATGTGCGACGGCTTGAAGAGGCCAGTGTGCTTCGTTAACTCACAGAATCACGTACGGTCCAGGTGCGCAGATTGGCCTGGCTGGACGTGTTTACCCATAATAAATGTGGTTTGGTTAAATTACCCCTGGGTGTTGACTGGCCATGCAGGGTAACAGCAAAGCTGTATTTTTTGCTCAAATCCTGTAATACCGACCACACTTTGTTGATATCAGCACCATGATCAACCAGTACCAGCTGTTGATTTCTGAAGATTACTGAAACGTGCTGGTTTGCCAGGGCTTTTTTCACTGCTGTTTCCAGTCGCCGCCATTTTGCCTGCTGGCTGTGCAGTCTTTCAGCTTCCGTTGGTTTTTTCTGGAATGCAACACGGGCGTGGGCATTGGCTGGATTTGCCAGATGATTACCATCCGGTTTTTGTGCCAGGAAAAAATCACACAGCGTTTCCACCAGCGGGCGATAGCGGCCGGAAACATTCGGGCTGGTGCCCGGTCTTGTATTAATAAAGATAGCAAATGCCAGGGTGTGTGCGTTTGAGGTATATAAATAGCCTGACAGGCTCATGATGCCCGTCATGGTTCCGGTTTTCGCGCGCAGTAAACCTTGTTCTGTCGTTTTGCGAAACCGCTTTTGCAAGGTTCCGTCACGGCCTGCAACCGGCAGGGCAGAGATGTATTCATAGGATAATGGAAAGCGTTCATGTAAAAACCGTAGCAAAC
>CAZDYY010000020.1:4149-7401 GCA_964509745.1 uncultured Legionella sp.
ATATCGTGACGCGAAAGTCCCGAGCCGTCAGCCAGCACAGCATTTTTCAGGTTGATGCCGGTTTGTTGTTGCAGGAAGTTTTTCACGACCGGTTCTGCCTGGGGCCAGTTCAGTGGTGTGCCTTGCAGGGTGGCCGCTGCATGCAAATACAAACTGTCTGCATATAAATTATCTGATGGTTTTAATGTATCGGCCATCAACTGGTAGATGGGCTTTGACTCGTGTGTTGCCAGTGATAATGCTGCAGGAACCGCATTGCCAAGCTGGACATCACCATCCAGTTTAATATCCAGATGAGCCAGACGTTGTTTGATCAGGGCTCTGGCATATCCCAGGGGATTGCGAATGGCCAGTCGTTGTTGCGCGGCCCACTGGCCGGCACGGATACAGCCGCGCACCGTCAGGTGATTATCCCCGCTCATGGTATAGCTTACCCCGCACCCGGCATTATTGGCAGCTGTTTTGACCTGATTATCCAGAAGCATGGCTGAGCCGGGCTCATCCAGTTCAACCAGTGCAGGTTCACCGGCGCGCCAGCCGGGATTAACCGTCACAGTCAGGCGGTTCTCATTGAACATGACAGGAGCGACCGGGGCACCATAACTATACATCAAATCTTTTGCGGCCAGACCCTGTGCATAGGGATCAACCACGCTGTGTGAACTGACCAGCACAACATTGCCCTTGATTTCAGTCACACCCCGGCTTTTCAGTTTGGCCAGCAGATCATCCAGATCGTGTTGTGTAAAAGATGGATCGCCGGATAGATGCAGGTAGATCGAGCCGTTTAATACCCCATTTTCCATGGTTGTGGCGTCTGTGCTGAGGGTCGTTTCAAAACGATAATCGGGGCCGAGGATCAGCAAGGCTGCCGCATCGGAAAACAGCTTCATGTTGCTGGCTGGAGTGAATGTTTTTTCTGCATTGCGCTGGTACAGGGTTTCGCCGGTGTTTAAATCAACTACCTTGATGCCCATATTGATTTTCGGGTCAATTTTGTTGATTAACCGATCAACCGGGCCCTGAAAGCTGCTCGATAATGCAGGTGCACAAACCAGACAGAACAATACCCCGGATAACATCCTTTTCATGAACGGATTTCCTTTTGAAAATAGTAAGTTACGCGATTCCAAACTTTTTCAGCACACGCGTCGCCCTGCAGTGTGCTCGCGGGATGACGGGATTGTTGTTGGGACGCTGGGAATCAGGTTTCTTTGATCATACCTTAAATGATTGTGTCTGAGAATAAGGCAATTCCTTTCTCAGGGCAGCAGTACCCCTGACACGCTTCAGTCGCTCAGGAGCCGGCGTTCTGTGAAACAATGTCATTTGATATGTATTGCCCGGGATTGATGAATCATCAACAGCGCAATGAACCTGTTTATTCCTTGCACCCGGCGTTGCGCGAGCCCCTTTTGATGCCAGGTACTGAATCATTTCATCATGGTCATGATCAGCCGCGATATCTGCCGGTGTTTGCCCGTCAGAATCCACTTGATTCACCAGCCAGGGAAATTTTTCGGTTAGCAAACAAACCATATCAAGGCAATTATCCCTGGTTGCCTTGTGAATGATATATTCACCCCGGTATGGCGTATCTACGGCACCGCCCTGAACCAGAATTTCCGGCATCTCAGGATATTCAGTCCGGCGCTCATACGCCCAGTGCAAGGCTGTTTTGCCATCTTCTGCATGATCTGCCCGGGTGATTGAAATATTCAAATTACAACCTTTATCCATCAGGTATCTCGCCATTCCCAAATGACCGCGACCTGTCCATGACTGGAAATAACTGGTATGGCCATATGCAGCTACCAGCATGAGCGGTGTTCTGCCAAAGCTGTCCTGTTGATGTAACAAATTTGAATTTAAATCGCCAAAAAAGCGCAGGATATCCTCATAGCCTTTTTCAGCTGCAATGTGCACTGCACTGCTGCCATAATCATTCAGGGGAGAACAGGCCAGGTCGGGATACAAGCTGGCTATCGTTTTCGTTTCTGCCAGATCATTGGCCAGCACGGCAGTTAATAATTTTATCTTTCTGTTGTGCGTAACAGCATCGTTTTCAGGTGCATTGGAACGTCCCATTAAAATGATGACGACGGCCGAATGACCTCTTTCATGAGCCAGTTGCAAGGCTGTTTTTCTTTTGCCTGCCAGATCCGGTGGTGTTTCCAGATGAGTATCTGCTTTTTGTGAGACAAGGTATCTCACCAGCTCCGTTCGACCATTGCAGGCTGCAAGCATGAGTGGCGTTTTTCCTTTCTGGCTGGTTTGATTCAATAATGAAGGCGTTTTTTCGATCAGCAGTTTCAACAGCTCAAGATCACCTGATTTGGAAACTTTGTGAACAAGATGTTCGCCATCATATGCGGTATCCCTTGCACCGGCCTGAACGAGCTGGATTACCGTACGACGGGGGCAACACTCCCATGCCCAGTGCAGTGCTGTTTTCAAATGAAATGTGCTGCCGGGCTTGTTTGTTGCCAAATTCAAATCAGCCCCTTGTGTTATGAAATACTGGACAACCATATCAACTGTAAAGAAAGATCCGAACATTGATTTTTGTTGTATGATTGCAAGCACAAGAGGCGATTGACCCCAGTCATCGGTTTGATTCAGCAGCTCTGGATTGGTTTCTACAAGTAACTTGAGTAACTCAAAATCACCCGTCTTTGCGGCCTTGTGGATAAGGTATTCGCCTTGCAGGGCAGTGTCGTTTGCGCCTGCCTGAATTAACAAGACTACTGTTGCCCGGTCACAGCATTCGTGTGCCCAGTGCAACACGGTCTTACCATGTTCAGTTCGGCCTTGACTTTTCCATTCTGCATTCACGTTTGCGTTTTGGGAAACAAAATATCCGACCAGAGTATTATGACCGCAGCTTGCTGACAACAAGAGCGGTGTTCGTCCCTCTTTATCCGATCGATCCACCAGGCTTGAATTTTTGGTAACGAGCAGTTTAACCAGCTCAAGATCACCTGACATGATGGCCTTGTACAGACAACGGCTTTCCTGGCCGGGAGTATAGGCAGCACCTGCTTCGATCAGGATTTTGACTCCTTTCATCAGGTCCTCTCTGAGTGCCAGCTGCAAGGCTGTCAAGCAGTGTCTGCTTCCTTTCACATTCAAGTTAATATTTTGTGACATCAGGAATTGCACTACATCATATCGGGCATTGGTGACGGCCAGCATGAGCGGCGTTTGACCTGAAGCATCCAGTTGTTCCAGTGATTCACTGTTATGCTCGAC
>CAZDYY010000020.1:7411-11476 GCA_964509745.1 uncultured Legionella sp.
AATGGATAATTTGTGGATCATGTATTCGCCATTGACCGGTGTGTCCCTGGCTCCGGCCTGCAGCAACATTTTTACGATCTTCCAATATCCCTGAGCGTGAGCCCGGTGCAAGGCTGTTTCCCTGTAAGGTGAGTCGCAGGTCGGGAGGGTTTCCACATTCAGATCAACATGTTGTGCAATCAGATATTGAACTACAGGGATATGACCACCGGAGAACCATGATGGATATGACTTAAAATTCCCGTGCATAATGACCAGCAGAAGGGGCGTGCATCCCTTTTTATCGGTTTTATTCAATAACTCCGGATTTCTGTCACCCAGCAGTTGAATGAGCTCGAGATCGCCTTCTCGCGCTGCCCGATGCATCATGCTTGCACCTGTATCGGGATCGAATGTGGCATTTGCGCTGATTAACCCTTTCAATACAGCAGAATGCCCGGATTTGTCTGCCATTTGCACAGCTGTTTTGCCATGATCCCTATTTCCGGGTTGAGCGATGGTTGCGTTTAAATTGGCGCCCTCGGAAGTAAAGAAACTGACTATAGACGCATGGCCAAGACTGGCTGCATAAATTAAGGGGGTTAGTCCGTGCTGGTTTGTTTGCTCCAGCATCTCTCTTCTGGATAGTATTTTGACACTGGAAAGATCGGCTCTTTTTATTGAGTCAAACAGATCAGTTAATTGTGAATTGTACATCTTCACATGGCCTTGTATGCGGATAACCAGGACTCCACCCTGACTGGGTGCAGTCCTGAATCAGAGAAAATTAAAATACTTGTTCTACTGCGGCAGCAACAAAACTGAGTGTCAGGCCTGTCAAACCACTGCTTAAGGATAAAAGGGTTATGTTTTTTCCGGCGAGTTGTGCACAACGATGGAGTAAAACGCTCAGGTTTGTGTTGCTTTTACTGGATTTGGCAACAGCATGTGTAGCTTGACAAGTATCCACAGACATAACATTCCCCTTTGGTTGAAAAATATCTAATTGTGCAATTTGTGTGCATTGTATCATGCTTTTATTTACTTTGGAATATTCATTTTGTACAGAACACTGTAAAAAAATCCATCCATGCCGTTTTCTCCAGGCAGGATTTGCCATCCATGCCCGGTACTGTGTCCCCATGAGTACTCTCTGGAGAGAAATTCGCAATCGTTTTGTGTGGCAACAAAACGTGCGATCTGCTGCTCATTTTCTTCGGGCATGATCGAGCAAGTTGCATAAACCATGATACCCCCGGGCGATAAAAGAGGCCAGAGCGCCTGCAGCAAGTTTTGCTGCAGGGTGGTGATTTCCCTGATTTCGTCTGCGGTGCGTAATAATTTGATGTCAGGATGTCGTCTGATGACCCCGGTTGCCGAGCAGGGGGCATCGAGCAAAATACGATCAAACATCACCCCATCCCACCAGGTAGAGGGTTGCGAAGCGTCGCCCTGCACCAGCGTTGCATGTAACTTGAGACGGTTTAAATTATCCTGGACGCGTTCAAGACGACTTTTTTCAATGTCGAGGGCAATGCAGGCACTCAGGTCAGGTTGAGATTCCAGAATATGACAGGTTTTTCCACCGGGGGCACAACAGGCGTCCAGCAGCCTCAGGGCAGGTTTCAGTTCAAGGAGTGTTGTGGCCAGTTGTGCGGCGGTATCCTGAACCGAGACATGACCTTCACTAAAGCCTGGTAAATCGTATACATCACACGGCTTTGCCAGGGTGATGCCTTGAGGAGCGTGTTCGCACAGGCAAGCCTCGATTGCAGCGTCTTTGAGACGTGTGATATATCGTGGTGCGCTGGTGTGTTGATCATTGACCCGCAAAGTCATGGGCGGGTGAAGATCATTTTCCTGCAAAATTGACTGCCAATGGGCAGGCCATGCCTGTTTGATGCGTTTAACCAGCCAATCTGGATGGCCATAAGTAAAGGCTGTATCTTTTTCAAGGCGAATTAACAGCGATTCCTGCTCGCGACAATAACTGCGTAACACGGCGTTAACAAGCCCCTTTGCCCAGGGTTTTTTGATGGGTGTCAGCAAGCCAACCGTTTCCTTGACCACGGCATAATCGGGAATGCGCAGGTAATGCAACTGGTAAAGCCCCATCAGCAAACAAATCCAGATATCGATTTGTTTGGGGCGTTTGGTCATCAGGCAATCGGCCAGTGCCTGCAAGCGATAATAATGCCGGCATACACCAAAACACAGTTCTCTGGCCAGGGGGGATAACTCCGTGGTGCCATGCATTAAATGCAGGAGAGGTGTTTTATCCTGCAAAACCCGGGTCAGGATTTGCAGTGCCTGCAATCGTTCATTTTTTTTCATTTCAGGACCAGGCCTGTATGTAATTGATCACGTCCAGCATTCAGCCAGTCAGATACCTGCATCGCCTTGCCACCGGGAAATTGAATGCGTTCAACCATGATGCTGTTTTGTCCTGTGGCAACCAGCATGCCACGTTTGTCAATCGAGATGACTGTTCCTGGCTTCTGCGTTGAGGGCTCTTCAATAACGTGCGCCTGATGGATCCTCAGGATCTCTTCGCCGATGCGCGTACAGGCTATCGGCCAGGGATTGAACGCCCTGATTTGCTGGTCAATCCGGATGGCTGCCTGGTGCCAGTCAATGATGGCGTCTTCCTTGTTAATTTTGGGAGCATACGTCACCTGCTCGTTATCCTGTTGTTCGGGCCTGGCTTGACCGGAAGCAAGTAAATCCAGGGTATCCAGCAGCGGGGTTGCTGCCAGGGAGGCCAGACGGTCATGCAGGCTTTCTGCTGTATCTGTAGAATGAATCGGGCAATCAACCCGGCATAGCATGTCGCCGGTATCCATGCCGGCATCCATTTGCATGATCGTGATACCTGTTTTTTGATCACCATGCAGAATGGCTTGTTGAATGGGAGAGGCGCCGCGCCAGCGAGGCAGCAATGATGCATGGACATTGATGCACCCGAGCCGTGGTATGTTTAATACGGCCTGTGGCAGGATCAGTCCATAAGCGATGACCACCAGGATGTCCGGGGCCAGGGCTGCCAAATCTGCAATCGCCTGGTTATCTTTAAAATTGAGTGGTTGATGAACGGGAATATGTTTTGATTCCGCCCATGTCTTGACTGCAGAAGCCTGCATGGATCGGCCACGGCCGGCTGGTCTGTCAGGCTGGGTATAGACTGCCAGCAAATGGTGTTTTGAAGCGGCAAGGGCATCCAGGCAGGGCAGGGTGAAGCCCGGCGTGCCGGCAAAGACTATGTTTAATGGTTTCATATGGGTCCACTATAAATGACCGGACATGACCGGTCATTATTTTTTATGACGAAGGAACTTGTCCAGTTTTTTTCTGGCCATGGCACGTTTTAATGGTGACAGCAGATCGACAAATAATTTACCATTCAGGTGATCGATTTCATGTTGAAAACACTCACCCAGCAAGCCGTCAGCCGTCATTTCAAAGAATTCGCCAAACCGGTCCTGTGCTCGCAGCGTGACCTTTTCGGCACGATGCACAGTATCATATACGCTGGGGACGGACAGACAACCTTCCTGATACTCAACCTGACCTTCAGACGCAATGATTTCAGGGTTTGCCAGAACCAGTTGCTGGCTCTTGTCACCAATCACATCAACAACTGACAGGCGAATATTAATACCGATTTGCGGGGCTGCAAGTCCAACTCCCTTTGCGGCATACATGGTATCAAACATGTCGTCGATCAATGCATGCAGCTGATCATCAAAGGTTTCAACCGGGGTGGATACTTTTCTCAGACGTGGATCAGGCAGATAAATAATTTTTCGGATCGTCATATCAGGAGGGTTATTAAAGAGATAATGCATGATATTATACTCAACTATAGCGCTCGCAAGCAATGGATTGAACAATCGTGAACAACAAACCTTATTTTCTCGCTTTGAATCGTATCAACCAGACTGGTCCGCGGACCGTTGCAAAATTACTGGCACGCTGGCCTGATTTGGAAGAAATGTTTCAACTTCCGGCACAACAACTGGTGCTGGCGGGGGTGCCTGCTAAAATAGCAGAGGCCATTGCCTCATTTGATATGGGGCTTGTTGATGC
>CAZDYY010000021.1:0-7088 GCA_964509745.1 uncultured Legionella sp.
AAAGGTTTCAAGGTACGTCCAGTGACTTACCCCGAATGCTGACGAGGCCCCTTTCAACAGATTGAAAGCAAAGTAACGCCAGGCAGTAAAAACAAAGTGTCCATAAAAAAATGAATCCAGTGCCATAGCAAACAAAATAATACACAGCATGCCTGTAAACATGATCAACAGTGCTTTGAACGATACCTTCTGAAAGACCACAAGCCAGGACATCAACCCGAAAAGCATAAGACCTGTTTGATACCTTGTGACAAAGGAAGCGCCAAATATGATTCCGATCAATGCATATCGGGCATAATTGACGGAAGAATTGCGATAAAAAAGCAACGACAATCCAATAATAAAAAAATCAGCAGATATCGTTTCTGAAGAAAACCGGACAACATGGTAAAATGTAATATAATTAAAGGCCGTCAACAGCAAAAACCATTTTCTTTTGTTACGTGTTTCCAGCTCATTTGCAAATGCAAGATAAAAATAATACACACTGATAGCGGACAAGACGCCGGTCAATGCCCTGGTCAAAAATGCGATAAAGAAAGGTGACACCTGCGGCACAAGCCATGAAACAACGTTATAAAGCCAGACAACAACCCATGCTTGAAAGGTTGATCTGATCTGTTCCTTTAATTCCCAAGGGTATTCAAATGAATACTGGTGAAGTTTATACGCCGCAAATTCGAGTATCTGGAAATGCTCATCCGCATGGGAGTATCCCTCGCTAAACCATGCCATAAAAATATAGGCGAAGATAATAATATACAGATATTTTGCTGAAACCTGGGCATCATAAATCGGGGAATATGCACGTTTAAATATTTTACGACCCATATCAATAACACTGGAAATCAATGTATAACTCCTGCAAGTTCTCCCAGCAACACATCAAGCGCGTTTTTCTCGTAAGGTACGTCCTTGAGTGCGGGCTGCCAAACACCATGTGGCCATAAATCATCATGCCTGAACCGGGCAATCACATGAATATGTATTTGTGAAACGATATTACCCAGCGCGCCAACGTTGAGTTTATCGGGTTTAAACTGTGATTTAACGATGGCTGAAAGCCGACTGATTTCTTCAATCAGGGTATGCTGCAAGGCAGGAGATAATTGATCCATTTCCTGAATATTGTCGACCCTGGGCACCAGAATAAACCATGGGTGTCGGGCGTTGTTTTTCAAATAAACACGGCACAATGGCCAGTCTGCCAATTCGAAACAAGTGGAGGTAATTCGCTGGTCAATGAAAAAAGTCATAAGCCATTCCTGTTGAAACGCCAATATTATCGTGTATATTTTGTTATGACAATCCAAACGACCAGGGTTAAGACTATGCTCGCTGAACAAGTACCAACATTTGCCGATCTACAATCAGCCACAACCAACGTGGACAGACTTCATATCCTGGAACAGGCTGAATGGTCATTTGGACACCAGTTAATCCAGTCCGGAAACTGGGAAGCAGTGAATCACTACATCACTATTTTGCGCTACCTGCCCCCTGAAAACCTTGAATCATATCTTCATACCCCGGCAAAATCAGCCCCTGGTTTTGTGGAGTCATTATTAGTTCCAGAGGTCACGCCTGCTGTCGTTTTTAACCTGCTGCAAGGATTTAACATCAGTGATGATCAGATCAAAAGATTTGCACGAATCACCTCATCCATGAAAGAAGACGTACTCGACTTTATTACCCAACTCGACTCCCCCTTAAATACCCTGAAGCAGTGCAGGGATGACAAGACATCTCTGGGAAAATTTTTTCGGACATCCAGAAACTCACTCATCTTTTTCGTCGATGACTTCTCCAACACAGCAACCTCGCTAACCAGAATTTCCGAAAAAATCAGCGAAATTGAAAGCATCCCGACTGAACCAGAGCATGACAAAACCAACAAAATAGAACAACTCATCACAGATATGGGTTCACAACTGGGTTTGCTGACACCGCTGGAATATGTCGAGGTCATGTTTCGCACACAAAAAAACCCGCCTGAAACCCCGGCAATCTCACCTGAAAAACCTGCACCCTGTGATGCCAGGGAAGCGAATCATCCTGTGCAATGCAAAGAGCCCCCTGTATTATGCAATGAGCAACCCATTCAGGACAAACCCGCAACCTCTATATCAAACTATGTCATCGCCGGGTTGATTTGTCTTGGTGTGGCGGTTGTATATAAAAAATTAACCGGCGAAATCATCCCGGGCAAGGGACTATGAATGAGGAATCCGAATGTTGTTAAACAATAAAATAGCCTTCATTGGTTTTGGAAACATGGCCAGGGCCCTGGCTGAAGGCGCAATCAATGCGGGCATATTGTCAAAAGCCAATATCATCGTTTCCAGTCCAGGCCTGCGTAATGGCACCCGGACAACCGGATTTTCTGTTGCAGAAAGCAACCAGCAGGCTGCACAGTTTGGCAATATCATCATACTTGGAACCAAACCTGATAAAATACAGGACATTTGCAAGGACATTTCCGACACAATCAAAACCAGAAAAAACAAACCACTGCTTGTCTCCATTGCTGCGGGTGTGAGCACGGCTACCATTGAAACATACCTGCAATGTGATCAGCTGCCCATTGCAAGGGTCATGCCCAATACACCGGTTGAAGTGGGTCTGGGGGCCAGTGGGATATATACCAATCCATATGTAACCGAGGATCAACTCAAAGTCATCAATGCAATCCTTGAGTCTTCCGGTATTGCAGTTCACATGGATAATGAAGATGATCTCGATAAAATTACGGCAATATCCGGCAGCGGGCCTGCATATTTCCTCTTGTTTCAGGAACTGATCACCGCCTCTGCAGAAAAGCTGGGACTTGACCGTGATGTTGCAACCCGGCTTGTTGCACAAACCATGCTGGGCACCAGCATGTTAACCCGTAAAACCAACCTTGATTTCAATGAATCCCGCCAGCGGGTCACCTCAACAGGCGGCACAACCGCTGCCGCAATTAACCGTTTTATTTCCGGTGGGCTGGAAAAAATTGTCGACGATGCCGTCAATGCAGCTTATCAACGAGCTGTTGAATTAAGACGAACATTCAACTCGCAAAATCGGCTGACATATTTAACAGATAATTTTCCGACAAAATAGTGCAATTAAATTTCTTTTATATTAGTATTGATTCTAATTGATTTCCAATATTCCAATTTGAGAGGTGTTTAACAACTGGAGACTGTGTCAACAACATTCCGTCTGACCAGTCAGTTTGTATCAGGGCTTGTTAACATATATGGACCCTAATCAATCTACTTTCAGGAGATAGTTATGTTTGTTAGAAACAAAGCTTTCATCACTCAAAAAGAAGATAATAATCCCACAGTTAAATGTTCATATGATGATGACCAGGACATTGATTTTTTCATACAATCAGACAATCAGGAGCCAGAATCAAACATCCCCTCTGTCCTTGAGACTGCGGAAAGACCATCAGAAACAGATTCTGAAATTGAAGAAATCCTTAGTAATGCAACTACCCTTTCAACCAATCTGCATAGCCGGTTTTTTTCATCGGCATGCATGCATGATGAAGAGCTGACTCGTTCATTGCAACAGTCAACCGCGAGCCCATCCGGCAATTCAAATTGATACCAGTCAAAGCATCAGGAGAGCAATATGGATTTCAACAGTGAACCCTATGGTTTCAGTCCCGACGATGACTATTCCATGTTGCTGCATCAAGCTGTATTGGTCTATCAAAGTGCCTACAAACTGCCAAAGGACGAGCTTTGTCAACAATCTCACAAAAAACTGTGTGATTTTTATATCCAGACTTATCGGAAATGCTTTGAAGCAAGAGCTGATGAAGATGAAGACTTGATTAAGCAACAGGCCATGCATGCTATCACAAACGCTTATCAAGGCAACTATGACCCCCAGCTGTTTTACAAAAAATTTGCAGAGAAAATTGCCAATCGAGTTTGTTTGAACAACCATTTACTGGATACCTGCTCCACCGACAAATGGGATATTGACATTACAGCAGAAAGCCCTGAAGACTCACCTCCCGATTCACCCGCAGATGCCAAGCTGACCGTGAGTGTATCCAGCCATTCATCATTCAGGGATCCGTGGCCTCATGGGTCCTCTGGCAAGCATGATGCCATTGAATCAGGCAATCAATCACGCTTTTCGCGACAACAAAGCCAGGATTGCGAAGACCAGCCTTCATCCAGTGACGCGAAATCCGCTTCACGTGGCCCGTTCGCACAATTTTTTGTTGCAAGCTCCAGAAGAAACTCGCGCACAAACAGCTTCAGTGGTGCCCAGACACCGGTATCATTACAATCACCTTTATCCAACAAATAAATACATGCTATTCTGTGCTATCGATGAAGCGGAGAAGGATATCATGCTGTTACTGGAAGTCCCGACAATCAGCTCACTGGTGGAGCGAACCGGCCTGAAAAATTTTTATTTGCGCTTGTGCGCCAATTTAACGGAAGATTTTTCAAACTGGCATGAATTTCAAAAATCACCCCGACATGCGGTCTATGTACCCAACGGGGTTATTGAATTAATGCCGGTTTGCAATGATAAACTGTATAGTTTCAAATACGTCAACGGTCATCCATCCAACCCTTTGAACAACCGCATGAATGTGGTTGCTTTTGGTGTTCTTGCAGATGTTCCCACGGGATATCCATTGATGATTTCCTGCATGACACTCCTCACTGCCCTGCGCACAGCTGCCATTTCAGCACTGGCATCAAGCCATCTTGCCAAAAAAGGCAGTAAACGCCTGGCGATCATTGGATGTGGAGCACAAAGTGAATTTCAGGTTCTGGCGCATCATGCCTTGTTTGATTTGAGCGAAGTGCGCTATTTTGATATCGAGCCCAGAGCCATGAGCAGACTCGCACACAATCTTGGAGAGGAATCATTTAAATTAATCCCGGCGACCGGTGTGCGTGACGCAATCGATGGCGCAGACATTATCGTGACAGCCACCGCTGCCAAGGGAAAACACCATGTACTGGAGCTCGGCTGGTTAACACCCGGACAACACATCTCAGGCATTGGTGGCGACTCCCCGGGGAAAACCGAACTGGATCCTGAAATACTGAAACACAGCCGGGTGGTTGTAGAGTATTTCCCGCAAACACACCATGAGGGAGAAATTCAAAACCTGGGGGAAAGCGCCATCAATCATGTTTATGCCGAATTATGGGAAATTTTAAGCGGCCTTAAACCTGGTCGAACTGACGACTCCGGTATCAGCGTGTTTGACAGTGTCGGATTTGCGCTGGAGGATTTCAGTGCTTTGCGCCTGTGTTACCAGTTAGCTCAGGAGTATCACCTCGGCAAGAAAATTAATATCATCCCGAACGAGATTGCAAATTGCAAGGATTTGTTTGGGTTACTCATGGGAAGTGCCACATGACAAAACCCCTTGAATTATTGGGATTTGCCTCGGGAATCGCTGCAAACAATCCCGATTGTGGCCTGGGCCCATGGTACCTGTATTATCATCCTGAACTGTTTGAAGCCTTGAATTTAGAGGTGCACTGGCACCCCATGACCGAAGCCGCAACCAGCATGCGTCAGCAACATGTATTGCCATTACTTGCAGAAAAGCTGACAGAGCTGGGGGAAGCTGTGTTGTCTTTTGCAAAGGATAACCAGCCATTCTGCGTTATCGGTGGTGACCACTCCTGTGCGATTGGAACCTGGAGTGCAGTAGCTCATGCAAACAGACAGAACGGGGATATCGGTCTGGTCTGGATCGATGCACACATGGACAGCCACACTCCTGCCACATCGATATCCCAAAACATTCATGGCATGCCAGTTGCCTGTTTGCTGGGTGAAGGCGACGAGTCATTGTCTCAACTGTTCAATCCCAACCCGAAAATAAAGCCCAAAAATCTTTGTATTATCGGACTGCGCAGCTATGAGAAAGAAGAAGCTGAGTTACTAACACGTCTGGGCGTCACCCTTTTTCACATGAATGATATCAACCAGCATGGCATGCAAAACATTTTGCAAATCGCATGTGACCAGGTTTCCCGAGCAAGCTGTGGTGTGGGCATCAGTATCGATATGGATGCCATTGATCCGCACGATGCACCCGGTGTAGGCTGTCCCGAACCAAACGGCATCAAAGGATCAGCCCTGATTGCTTCCTTGCAGTCCCTGCAGCTTGGCAGCCCTTTGCTGGGACTTGAGATCGCAGAATACAATCCTGTCTGCGATCAAAATGGAAAAACAGCGAAATTGCTGGTTGATTTAATCCACGCTGTATATCCAGGGCATAACGAATGATCTGGGAAACCCTTACAGGCCGGTGTGTTTATCAGGGTCAAACCGGTACACGGGTATACCAGAACAGGCGGTATCGCTGGCTGACCTTTGATAGCAAGGCAATCCAGACCTTGCTCAACCGCCGCCACCCTGAGCGATCAGGTCTTCAATATATCCTGCCCCTCACACTCGCTGCACGGGAAATACCGGGCTCAACATGCCTTCTCGGGCTCGGGGGAGCAGGTGTTGCTCATGCGCTGGCACACGCCTCAAAACAAATTCCTCTCGATGCCGTGGAAAGCAGTGCTGAAGTCATTGAGATTGCATCTGCCTGGTTCATGACCGGTCATCTCGGAAATTTATCAATAATCCAGCAAGATGCCCTGGTGTTTGTGCAGCAAACCCGGAATCAATACCAGCATCTTATCGTAGACTTATTCGATGCACATTCATTTCCCGCCCACTGCAACAACACCGGATTTTTCAGCCAGTGCCACCAAATTCTCCTGCCGGGGGGCGTACTGGCAGTAAATCTGGCCAACATAAATGAAAGCTGGCCAGTATTTATGCATATTCGTTCTCATTTTCAACAAGCCGCCGCTTGTATTCCTGTGCATGGTACTCCGAATATGGTTGTGTTGGCCTACAAGGGAAATTCAGCAAAGCCGCTATTAAATTTGCTCGAACACCATCCCGGAATCAAGCAACTAACCTGGGAGCCAAAATGGGGGTATGTTGCGCGGATTGGTAAAAAATAAACAAGGTGCTATACTTCATTTGGATTTTCAATCAAATCAACAGGGAGTTAACCATGAACAAACGAACAATCAAAT
>CAZDYY010000021.1:7098-11218 GCA_964509745.1 uncultured Legionella sp.
ATGGGTGTTTCACTGTCTGACTGGGCTCTGGGTCCCTGCATGCCAATCGCGATGTCCTGTATGAAAGCCGGGTATTATAAGGGCGGTGAAAAGGAAGGCAAGGGGCTGATTAAAGATTGCGTCATGCCTGTGATTGACAAAACAAAATCCATGCCGGGAACCAGCTTCAGTGATGCAACACTTCAGGCATGCAAAGCTGATTTAGTGGAAAAAATGAAAGAACAAGAGGCTGGGCAATAATTTCTGATTTTCGAGGTCCCGCGGCTTGTCTGGCATTGAAGCCGAACAAGTCGCGAGGCGTTGGAGCCGAATTGAGAAGCCCCTAGATTTGCATCAAGTCCTTTTCTTTCTGAGACAGTACTTGATCAATATCAGCAATATACTTATCTGTTAATTTTTGCACGATATCATTCGCACGACGCTCATCATCTTCAGACATCTGCTTGCTTTTGACCAAATCCTTGACATGAGCATTCGCATCACGACGTATATTTCGTATAGAAACACGGCCCTGTTCTGCCTCTCCACGTACTACACGTGTCATTTCTTTCCGGCGCTCTTCCGTCAAGGCGGGCATCGGCACCCGAATGGCTGCACCGGCAGTTGCAGGGTTCAAACCCAAATCAGAAGTTAAAATTGCTTTCTCAACGGCTGCCACCATGGATTTTTCAAATGGTGTCACCATGAGTGTGCGTGAGTCACTGCTGGTCACACTCGCCACCTGATTCAAAGGAGTCGGATTGCCATAATATTCTACCATCACGTGATCCAGAAAACTGGCGTTCGCTCGTCCAGTACGAATTTTGGTCATTTCATGTTGCAGCGATTCAACGGTTTTTTTCATCCGTTTTTCTGCATCCAGTTTAATTTCATTAATCATGTCCTGCTCCTACGATTGTTCCAACCTGTTCACCCATCACAATTTTTTTCAATGCATCTGGTGCAGCCATATCAAACACCTGTAAAGGCATATTCTGATCCTGACATAAACATATTGCTGTAGAATCCATGACCTGCAAGCCCTGTGTCAAAACATCATGATACGTCAGAAAATCATAGCGTATTGCATCAGGATTTTTAACCGGATCATCGGAATAAATTCCATCAACTTTCGTGGCTTTTAATACGATATCGGCACACACTTCGATGGCACGCAAACAAGCAGCTGAATCTGTGGTGAAAAATGGATTACCGGTTCCCGCAGTAAAAATCACAACATGTTTTTCACGTAAATGGGTAATTGCCTTTCGATAGTTGTATGAGTCAACCATACCGGTCATGGGAATTGCCGACATGATTCTTGTCGGCAATTCAATGCGCTCCAGCGCATCACGCATGGCAAGAGCATTCATCACTGTCGCCAGCATACCCATGTGATCACCGGTCACCCGGCCAAGCCCTGCCTCTGACAGCGCTTTACCGCGAAACAGATTTCCGCCACCAAGAACCAGTCCAACCTCAACACCCATTTGAATCAACTCAGCCACATCGCTGGCAATTTTGTCCAGAACAGCAGGATCTATACCAAACTGCAAATCCCCCATCAATGCCTCACCGCTGCATTTCAGGAGAATACGCTTGTATTTCAAGGTTGACTGGTGATTATTCATCATTGTTCACGAACCTGTGCCATCACTTCTTCAACAAAATTGTCTTCTTTTTTCTCAATACCTTCACCCACTTCAAAACGAACGAATGACAGCACTTCAGCCTGTTTATCTTTCAGGTATTGGCCAACCTTGATATCAGGATTTTTAACAAACGGCTGTCCAGCCAGACTGACTTCATCAACAAATTTGTTAATACGACCTTCAATCATTTTATCAATAATGTCTTGAGGTTTGCCGCTTTCACGCGCCTGAGCTGTAAACACTTCGCGCTCGTTGGCAATGGCTTCAGCAGAAACCTGATCGCGGCTGACAACCAGTGGGCGAGCAGCAGCAATGTGCATGGCAATATCTTTTGCCAGCGTTTCATCACCGTTTTTCATTGCAACCGCAACACCAATACGTGTACCGTGCAAATAGACACCGACAACCCCATTATCCACATGAACCCGGGCAACGCGGCGCAATTTAATGTTTTCACCAATCACAGCCACCAGTTCCTTTCTGGCTTGTTCAATTGAACTTTGACCACCAGCCAACGTTTCAGCTGACAAGGCATCAACATCAGTTGCTGCGGTATTCAATGCTGTTTGGGCAACCTTGTTTGCAAACTCTACAAAATTGTCTGCACGGGCAGCGAAATCTGTTTCACTGTTAATTTCAATAATCATTGCTGTCTTTTTATCAGCAGATTGCGCGATAGCAACCATCCCTTCAGCCGCAATTCGATCCGCCTTTTTGCTGGCCTGACCTGACTTGCGTAATTCAAGAATAGCTTGCTCAAAATCACCATTAGTCGCGATCAACGCTTTTTTGCATTCCATCATTCCTGCGGCGGTAGCCTGACGTAATTTCATTACTGTTGCAGCACTAATTGTCATCTTCAATTCCTCATGTAAAAAAAGGGCGTGACCAGTCACCCCCTCTAATGTAACCGTCATCCCGAATCACGCCCGGGATGACAGATGATAAAACTTATTCAGAAGCCTTTTTGGCAGCTTTTTTAGGTGCCTTTTTGGGTTCTCTAGCGACTTCTTCAACTTCAACAAACTCGGCAGCAGACGCAACGCCTCCGACAGTGTTGGCGTTTTTCGCATCAAGAATGGCATCGGCAACGCAACGTACATAGATATCCACAGCGCGCATGGAGTCATCATTGGCAGGAATAATATAATCAATATTATCAGGATTGTTATTGGTATCAACAACTCCGATAACAGGGATCTTCAATCGACGGGCTTCTTCAACAGCAATGTGCTCGAAACCAACGTCAACCACGAACAATGCATCCGGCAGACCGCCCATATCCTGAATCCCGCCCAGGCTGCGTTCCAGCTTTTCCAGCTCACGGGTTAACATCAGGGCTTCTTTTTTGATAATACTGTTAAATCCACCTTCATCGCGCATTTTTTTCAATTCTTTCAATCGGAAAATTGACTGGCGAACGGTTTTATAGTTTGTCAACATACCACCCAACCAGCGGTGATCCACATATGGCATGCCACAACGTTTGGCGTGTTCACGAATGCTTTCCTGAGCTGCACGCTTGGTGCCAACAAACAGGATTTTTGCCTTGTTGGATGCAAGACGCCCGACATGATTGAGCGCATCTTCCAGCATGGGTATGGTTTTTTCAAGGTTGATAATATGGATTTTATTTCGCGAACCGAAAATGTATTCTGCCATTTTGGGATTCCAGAACCGTGTTCTGTGCCCGAAATGAGCGCCCGCTTCAAGTAATTCACGCATACTGACTTTCATGTATATTCTCCAGGGTTATGCCTCCACGCTTCCCATACAGCACCACTGGAAACAGTTTCCGGTGGACCCCGCTGTATGTGACGAATCGTGTGTGTAGTTAAAAGCACATCGGCCACATGCCGTGCACCATCACAATCCTAATATTGTGATCGCGCAGAGTATGCCATATTATCTATTTTTCAGCAATGATAAATTAAATCACCCCATACCTTCACAGATCAGAGCAAGGGGTAGTTATATTACCAATTTGAACTATACTGAAACTTGCAATATCTTTTTTATAACTCAAATTAAGGAAAATACCATGAATAAAAAAGTGATATGGTTATCTGCAATTGCCCTTTCAATGTCCGTTAGCCAGGCAACTCTGGCTTGTCACGGCACACACAAATCCATGGCTGGTGGTCATTTTGAGAAAATGTCCAGCAAACTGGATCTGACTGCTGATCAAAAAGCTAAAATCAAGACAATCAGTGATCAGGCAATGGAAACGTTGAAACCAAAATTACAGGAAATGCGTAACATTCACAACCAGCTGAATGATCTGGTCAATGCGAAGGACATTGACGAATCCAAAGTAGATGACTTAATCAAGCAAAAAACTGAGTTGTCTGCTTCGATTATGAAAACCCGTCTCATGACCAGACACGAAATCAATATGGTATTAACTGATGCGCAAAGAGCAAAAATGGCCGATATGGTTGCCAAATGGAAAGCAAAACACATGAAAAATCAGGACTAAAATAGTGCCT
>CAZDYY010000022.1:0-1534 GCA_964509745.1 uncultured Legionella sp.
AACAACCAGTATTGCCACTCATCTACGGTAATGGTAGATAAATCATCAACTGTTGATAACAGGGTAATGATACCGACAACGCCCACAATACTTGTCGCAAGCAATGCCTGGATCCCTTCCTTGCCTCGACCATGGTCTGCTTCCACAGCGGCCACCACAATCCGGAACAGTCCACCGAGCAACAAAGGAGATGCTGCCAGCGCATACCGCTGGACCTGTGTCAGGCTCACAAACTCGCGCGCCAGCGTTCCCCCCATGGCAAACAAAAAAAGTCCTGTACCACAATCTGTCATTCCACCAAGAAGATTGCTCATGGGTGTACCCGACAAGCGCTTGATATCATCCAGCTCATCCCGGATATCTTCCGGAAGGTTTTCCCGGATTAATGCTGGAATAAATACGTTATTCCCGGCTCCCAGTTTTTCAATCACTGCATAATCATTATTGGTAATCATCAAGATGCCTTTATATGCTTTCAAGAGAACAAACTATAATATGTACCGGGAATAAAATAACTACTGCCCGAGTTTTTGCAACACAGCCCCAATCGTCTGCCATGCGTGAAATAGCTCTGAGGGTGTAACTGAATAAGGCGGGAGCAAATAGATTGTGTTGCCCAGCGGTCTTAGCAAAAGCCCTGATTGCAAAAACGCCGACTTCAGATCATGATTCAGCATGACGGGATCAGGATCATGCACATCAAACGCCGCAATTGTCCCAAGCAACCGGATTTTCTCCACAGACCCTGATGCTTTTTGCAGCGAGGC
Source organism: uncultured Legionella sp. (assembly GCA_964509745.1). Classification (GTDB taxonomy): domain Bacteria; phylum Pseudomonadota; class Gammaproteobacteria; order Legionellales; family Legionellaceae; genus DDPF01. Next base: position 768 of record CAZDYY010000022.1, read on the forward strand.
CAAACCCTCCCTGTGCGATGCATGAATTGCATGAATCGCCTGTTGTGTATCATCATTCATCAAGAGTTTAAACGACGCAATTGCTGCAGCACAGGCAATGGGATTGGCTGTGTAGGAATGTCCGTGCGCAAATGCATGATGCCAGTGTTCACTGGAGAATGCCTGGTAAATCTCATCTGTCGTGATTGTCAGCGCCAGCGGCAAAAAACCACCGGTAATGCCCTTGGATACACATAAAAAGTCAGGAGAAAATCCGGTCTGCTCCAGGGCAAACAACGTCCCGGTTCGCCCGAACCCGGTCATTACCTCATCAAAAATCACCAGAATGCCGGCCTTGCGAACACGTTCAACCACTGCCGCCACGAATTCAGGCCTGCACATCCGCATCCCGCTGGCACCTTGCACCAGCGGCTCCAGAATGATGGCCGCAATTTGGGGGGCATAGTCATGCAAATGTTGCTCAAGACATGCCAGTGCCTGTCTTTCTTTCTCCTCAACCCGCTCATCGCCTTCCCATGTTTCCGGAAAGGGAATGCTCAATACCTTGAAAAACATGGATTTGAACGGATCATGATAACCGGATTGCACACCCACCGACATCGCACCAAACGTATCACCGTGATAGCCGCCCTCAAAACTTAAAAACAGTGACCGGGGTTGCTGCTCGCGATTATGCCAGTATTGTGCAGCCATTTTTAACGCAACCTCAACCGAGGTTGATCCATTATCTGAAAAGAAAAATCTCGACAGACTGTCCGGCAACGCCC
>CAZDYY010000022.1:1544-11151 GCA_964509745.1 uncultured Legionella sp.
AATTGCACCGCAGGCTCATGGGTAAATCCCGCAAACAGGATATGCTCCAGTGTTGAGGCCTGATCATAAATGGCGCGCGCAATCACCGGATGAGCATGCCCGTGCAAATTCACCCACCAGCTGGAGATCAAATCAAGATAAGGCTTGCTGTGTTCGTCATAAACATACGAGCCTTGTCCCCGTTGAATGGCAATCGCCGGTGTTGCCGTTTTTTCCTGGGTAAACGGATGCCAGATAATTGCTTTATCGCGTTCGCTTAAACTCATGCTTGTCCCCGGGTAAAAACCAGACCGGTCATTGCCAGGTCAGGCATTATAGAATTGATAATAATTGTTCCCCCAATGGTATCTGGCGCAACGATGACCTGTTCATATCCGGAACAAAAGGCAATTGCGCCAATACCCGGGTGTTACCATAACATTCAATCGAATGGCATACCCTTTCATTCAACTCGCCGGAAACAATCACACCCGGCACATCAAGACCGCGAGAACGTAACGCCTCCAGACTGAGCAAGGTATGGTTTATCGTACCCAAACGTGAAGATGCGACCAGTATGACAGGCACGTTGATCTGTTTCATCAAATCCACCATCAGGAACTCATGATTCAAGGGCACCAGCACGCCACCTGCACCCTCAATCACAAGACGACTGGAACAGGGTAGTTGAATACGCTCGATATCAATGATTTCATGCACAGCGGCGGCAGCCAGATGAGGTGATAAAGGCGCCTGATAGCTATAAACTTCAGGATATATACAAGCACCGGAATATTCAGACACCAGCAAACTATCCCGACCCTCGCTTACACCGGTCTGGATGGGCTTGAAATAATCATACCCTGTATGCAAACACAACCAGCTGCTGACGATTGTTTTTCCAACGCTGGTGTCGGTGCCTGTGATAAAGATTTGCATTATTGTTAATATCCCGAAAATCGCATGACATTATCGAAAACCACGCCCGGTTTGAAATAGCCCAATCCATGTTGAACCTGGTTAATGATCTCGATTTGCACTTGAGGATGGTGAGCAAAATTATCCTCAATTAACTCAGGCGGAACTATTTTATCGTCATTTGCCCCTAAAATCAGCATTGGAGCAGTTATCGGCATGGACAAAGCCAGCAAAGCAAGATCTTTTGTCAACAAGGGCAAATGTAATGGCGGTTTTTGAGAAAGCGCCCAGGGGACACCCGTACGTTGATATAACTGATTCAACGTGATTTCCGGGGAACGTAAAAAATGTCTAGTTAAACTCATCAGCTCCCGTTTTCGCACGCGCTGAAGTTGCTCGTCAAATCCGGTAAAATTTACAAATCCCTGCAAACCAATCAGGCATTTAAAATCAATATTCAAAGACAGTAATTTCATCAAGCCAAGGGAGTGACCAATGCCAATATAATCAACAGACTCGTCATATGTCAGTGTAGTGCTCTTGTCACCAAAATACCCCAAATCGAGATAAACCGTATTCACATCAATAAAATAAGGCCGTAACCTGTCCCAAAAGGTAGCGTCAAACCCGAACCCGTGACAAAAAACAAAACATGACTTGCGACTCATGATTGTAACACCCCCATCAGTTGATCAACATCCTGAGAGGTATGATTCACATTCAGCGCAAAACGCAATCGCTCTTCACGAACCGGGACAGTGGGGGCTCTTACCAGTGAAACAGCAATTCCTGCTTGCAACAGTTTATTGTGCAATTTTTTCAATATGTCCTGATGGCCTGCAATCAATGGGATAATATGCGATACCGACGATCCGGTGTGAAAACCAGACAAGGACAATCTTGCTCTCAGATCATCAGCCAGAGCAAACAATCGCTGTCGATCATTTGCAAACCCGGGAATCATCTCCCACGCTTTTAACGCAGCCCCTGCCACCATCGGCGATTGAGCGGTCGAGTAAATAAATCCTTCAGCCTTGTTAATCAGGTAATCCTTCAACACTGCGTTACACGCAACATAAGCGCCTGCACACCCCACCGCCTTGCTCAGGGTTCCCATCACCAGACAGGGGACATCATGATCAATGGTTGTGGACAAGCCATAGCCCCGTTCACCAATAATGCCAACCGCATGTGCCTCGTCCAGATACAAAAATGCACGATGCTGTCGCGCAAGGTCCAGAATATTGTCCAGCGCCAGAATATCGCCATCCATGCCAAACAAGGTTTCAGTGACAATGAATTTTGGACGATTGACGTTACTGTACTCTGACATGCACATCGACAAATGTTGATAATCAAGATGCCGGTATCGAACCATCTCGGCATCACTGGCAAACATGGCCTGATATAAACTGGCATGATTCAATCGATCAAAAAAAACAACAGGTCTGGCGTTTAACACCCGCGCATCCAGCAGACTTGACAACACGGTAGAATTGGCTTGATAACCGGAATTAAAGACCAGAGCGGCTTCTGTACGTTTGTCCCTGGCAATGCGGGACTCCAGCTCGGTAAAGATCGGCTTGTTTCCCGAAAGCAGGCGTGCCCCGGTTGAACCCGTGCCGTACTTTTCCCCAGCCTCAAGCGCTGCGAGCAGTACCTCTTTACGCTGACTTAACCCCAGATAATCATTACTGGAAAAATCCAGTTTTTTCAGCCGCTGCAAATCTGGTAATTGACGATATTTTCCTGTAATCTGCCGCTTCAAGCTGTGTTGTCGATATAATTCGAGCATGCTGTTCCTGTAAACTTTATGCGAGTAACGTGATGATCAAAACAAGTCTGGCAAAAAAAACATGGACCTTACAGGAAGCCGAAGCCCTGTTCAACTTGCCGTTCAATGAATTAATGTATCAAGCCCAGTCAATTCATCGACAGCACTTTGACCCGAATACCGTGCAGATTAGCACATTGCTCAGCATTAAAACAGGACGCTGCCCCGAAGACTGCTCGTATTGCCCGCAATCAGCTCATTATAAAACCGGCCTGCAAAAAGAACCCCTGATGGAACTGAATGATGTTATTGACGCAGCAAAACGCGCCAAGGAAGCCGGTAGCACACGGTTTTGCATGGGAGCAGCATGGCGTGGTCCCAATGCCCGTGATTTAAATTCCGTCTGCGAAATGGTCACTGAGGTAAAAAAGCTGGGGCTTGAAACGTGCGTCACACTCGGTTTATTAAAAGATGACCAGGCCACACAACTGAAAGAGGCGGGTCTTGATTATTATAACCATAATATCGATACCTCACCTGAATTTTACGAGCAAATTATCTCCACACGCACGTTCCAGGACCGCCTGGACACTCTCAACATCGTGCGCCAGTCCGGTGTAAAAGTCTGTTGCGGCGGGATACTCGGTCTGGGTGAAACCAATACCGACCGCATCGGCATGCTGGTCGCCCTTGCCAACCTTGATGAACCACCCGAATCCGTGCCCATCAACAAACTAATCAAAATTCCAGGCACCCCGCTTGCCAGTCAAACCGACGTTGACTGCTTCGATTTCGTACGAACCATCGCACTGGCACGCGTCCTGATGCCTGAAGCCACTGTACGTCTGTCTGCTGGCAGGGAAGAAATGTCCGATGAACTCCAGGCATTGTGTTTTCTGGCGGGTGCAAACTCGATATTTTATGGAGAAAAACTGTTGACTGCAGCAAATCCTGAGCCAGAGAACGATAACGCGTTGTTCCAGCGACTGGGGTTACAAAAGATGGGTTCCTGCGACAATAGAGTAATATCGTAACAAGCGGGTTGTTGCAAATGGATCCCGCGCCCGGGATCTACTTACAACCCCAAAGCCTGCCAGCGATTTTCATGGTCAATACGCATTAACAATGCAATCACGATACAATTCACCAGCAAACTGGCGCCACCATAACTCATCAATGGCAACGTCAATCCTTTCGTCGGCAAAATCCCTGAATTAACCCCCATGTTAATGGCAGCTTGTAAACCCAGCCAGAACGTAATTCCATAGGCAGTAAATGCCGCAAACAAACGCCCCTGGGACCAGGCATTGAAACCAATGAGCAGACCGCGCCAGACAAATATACTGTATAGCGTCAAAACCACCATAATACCCAGCAGCCCCAACTCTTCAGCAAGCACTGCAAATAAAAAATCCGTATGGGCTTCCGGTAAATACAACAATTTTTGTACTCCGTCCCCAAGACCCACACCAACCCAGCCACCTCGTCCAAACGCAATTAATGACTGGGTTAACTGGTAGCCACTGTTGAATTGATCAGCCCATGGATTTAAAAATGCAGTCAGACGCGCCATCCGGTAAGGTGAGGAAATGGCAAGAAATACCAGACTCAAACCTACCATTAACATGAGCCCAAGGTAATAGCGAATCTTCACACCAGTCAGAAACAACATCGACATCACTGTACCTGCAATAACGACTGTTGCTCCAAAATCAGGCTCAAGCAGCAGAAGCAGTGCAAAAACAGCCAGCACAATCATGGGTTTTATAAACCCGGCTATACTCTGAACAACGTTTTCCTGCTGACGCACAAGATACCCTGCCAAATACAAAATCATCGTCATTTTAGCCAGTTCAGACACCTGAATGGTAATGGGCCCAAGTGCCACCCAGCGCCGGCTGCCATTAACAACCCGGCCGATGCCAGGAATCAGGACGACAACAAGGAGTGCAAGACAAATCAGCATCATGGGGACGCTGTATTTTTCCCAGATACTGCTATCTATACGCAACACGACAATTGCCAACAGAAACCCGGCAAAAAGATAACATGCCTGACGGATCAGAAAATGAAACGGCTGATGATATAATTTCGTCGATACCATCACAGAACTGGACGCAACCATCATCAAGCCAATGATCAATAATCCCGTCACAGCCGCAATCAGCCACTTGTCATACAGAGGCATCGGCCCCTGTGGCTTTCTCACCCGGCGGCTGGAATGTTTGACATTCATAAGGCATTGACCACATCGGTAAACACATCTCCACGATGATTGAAATCGCGAAACATATCCAGACTTGCACAGGCAGGAGACAACAGGACAACATCCCCCGGTTTGGCAGTATGCTTTGCAATATGCACCGCTTCATCCAGAGAATCTGCACGCAATATCTGCACCGAACCGGTTAATGCGTGCTCAAGTTTGTCTGCATCTTCACCAATCAACACGACCGAGCGAACATAATCACTCATTGGTGCGCGCAACTCGGTAAAATCAGCACCCTTGCCCTGGCCTCCGGCAATCAAGACTATTTTGCCCTGCATACTGCCTCCAATTCCAGAAATAGCAGATATGGTTGCACCAATATTAGTACCCTTGGAATCATTAATCCAGTCAACATGATCCAGCGTTCTAACCCATTGACTTCGATGTGGCAACCCGGGAAACCGCTGCAATACCTCCACCATCTGATCAGTTGCCACGCCGGCGGCTTTTGCCAGCGCGCATGCTGCCAGGGCATTGGCCCAGTTGTGACGGCCTTTTATTTTTAGTTTATCTACAGGCATAAGCTTTTCATTGCCGCATGCAAGGTAATTGACACTATTCCCGGTGAGTACACCCCAGTCAGCACCACAAGGCGCATCCAGTCCAAAACTTACGGTATTTTCACCCGGCTTGATCTCAGGTTCCCCGGGAAATGTAAACCGGTCTTCCCGGTTATATAAAAGAAATTCCGCTTGATGGTAAACTCGTTGTTTTGCCTTGATATACGCATCCAGACTGTGGTGACGATCCAGGTGATCCGGAGTTACATTCAGGATGGTCGCCGCAAGAGGAGCCAGTGAACTGGTCAAATCCAGCTGAAAACTGGATAACTCCAGCACCCAGAGATCATAATGCTCTTCATTATCGAGCAAATCCAGCACCGGTGTACCAATATTTCCAGCCACAGCGACAGACAAGCCCGCAGCAGCAGCCATTTCACCCACCAGTGTAGTCACCGTCGATTTTCCATTTGTACCGGTTATGGCAATAACCGGCACCTTGATTTCACGCGCCAGACATTCAATGTCTCCATAAACAGGTATGCCCATAGCGATTGCCTGCTGCAAGACGGGGTGATCAAGCTTCACACCCGGGCTGCTGATAATACCTGTCAACTGTTTATACAGCGTATCAGGCAGTTCAGCAGAAAACACATCCACCCCTGGAAATTCAGCGCTGAACTCCTCCAGCCCTTCAGGTGCCGGGCGTGTATCAAAAGCAACAAAAGGCTGATTGCGACGTTGCAAATACCGGGCGATGGAGTGACCCGTTTTACCCAAACCAGCGATTAAGTATAATGATGAGTGCATGGTTATTTCGTCCCTAACGAAGCTTTAGCGTCGCCAAACCACATAAAACAAATACCACAGTAATAATCCAGAAACGTACGATAACCTTGGGTTCAGACCAGCCTTTTAGTTCAAAATGATGATGCAGGGGAGCCATTCGAAACAAACGTTTCCCTCCGGTATATTTGAAGTACCCAACCTGCAAAATGACAGAAATTGTTTCAATTACAAACAACCCCCCCATGATCAACAAGACCAGTTCCTGTCGAACCACAATTGCAACCGTGCCCAGAGCTGCGCCAAGGGCAAGGGAACCAACATCACCCATAAAAATTTGCGCGGGATAGCTGTTATACCAGAGAAAACCAAGCCCGGCACCAAGAATAGAGGCGCAAAAGATCGTCAGCTCCCCTGTGTTGGGAACAAACGGAATTGTCAGGTAGTGGGCATAGACCGCATTGCTGGCAGCGTAGGCAAATACACCCAGGGCTCCGGCCACCATGACAATTGGCATGATTGCCAGACCATCCAGACCATCCGTCAAATTAACAGCATTACTGCTGCCAACGATCACAAAATAAGCCAGAACCGGAAACAACGGACCCAGATTAATCAGGCAGGACTTGAAAAAAGGCACAGTTAACTGGGTATGTATGGGCATACTGGCATTGGAATACAAATAAAGCACGGCAACAATGGCTATAATCGACTGCCAGAACAACTTCCAGCGTCCAGCCAAACCTTTGCTGTTTTTCAACACCAGTTTGCGATAATCATCCACCCAGCCAATCAGACCAAACCCTATGGTGACCAGCAGCACCAGCCACAGGCTTGCCTGTCGCAAGTCCCCCCACAGCAAACAACTCACTGTAACAGCCAATAAAATCAGCACGCCACCCATGGTGGGTGTTCCTGCTTTCGACAAATGGCTTTTAGGACCATCATCACGCACCATCTGCCCAATTTGCAAATTCCTCAACCATTGAATCATCGGCGGACCACAAAAAAGTCCCACCATCAATGCGGTAAGGGCCGCCAAAATCGAACGAAAGGTCAAGTATTGAAACACTCGAAGCGCATGATACTGTCCCTGTAGCAATTGTGTTATCCAGTAAAGCATAGTTTCTCTACCTGCCTGGTCGTCATTAAAAATGGTCGCAGCATATCATATCTGCAGTCGCCTTTGAGATAACCCGCTGAACTATTTTTTCCATGGCACTGGACCGGGATCCTTTCACTAAAACCGTTGTCCCTTCGTCAAGTCTGGCCAATAAATCATTCACCAGTGTTTCCTGATCAGCATAGTGTGTAGCACCCTCACCAAACGCACGAGTGGCTTCTTCACTGAGCTCACCACAGGTCATCAGACAATTGATACCATGCTCTCTGGCTGCGATACCCACTGCCTGATGGTGCTGCTTGCTCCATGCGCCCAGTTCACCCATATCACCAAACACAAAAATACGCTGCCCCGGACGGGCAGCCAGCACATCAAGTGCGGCCAGCACAGAACGCAAATTGGCATTATAGGTGTCATCAATGATCATGGCACTGTTCAGGCCTCGCAAAAAGGTCATACGTCCTGCCACCCCGGTGAAACGGGATAATCCGGCTGCAATGTCCTGCAATCCAATACCCAGGGCATGTGTACACGCAGCTGCGGCCAGGGCATTACTCACATTATGCAAACCCGGCACTGCCAACTGCACAAGAGTCTCACCTTGCGGCACAACCAGTGTAAATTTGGCACAACCTTCATCATTCACAGTAACATTGCGCGCATAAATATCGGCTTGCCCGGATGTGTTTTCCGGATTTGCAGAAAATCGCAGAACTTTTTTACCTGCCAGCAATGCATCCCAGAAATGTGCATAGGTATCATCGTTATTGACTACTGCAACACCATTTTCAGCAAGTCCCTGATAGATTTCACCCTTTGCGCGCGCCACACCTTCAATAGAGCCAAACTCACCAATATGTGCCGGTGCGATATTATTAACCAGTGTCACCCGGGGTTGCACAATAGCGACCGTACGCGCGATTTCACCACCATGATTGGCTCCCAGCTCAAATACCGCATAATGATGTGCAGCCTGCAGCTGTAATACACTTAAAGGCACACCGATATGATTGTTCAGGTTACCTGGAGTGGCGAAGGCTGGCTGGGGCAGAATGGATGCAATCATTTCCTTGACCGAGGTTTTACCGTTGCTGCCAGTCAGGGCAATGACTTTGCAATCAAACTGCCGTCGATGGTATGTGGCGATGTCAACCAGCGCCTGTTGCGTATCCGGCACAACCAGTTGCGGAATTGAAATCCCGGGAACCAGTCGATTGCATACAACAGCCGCTGCGCCCTGCGCCACTGCATCATTGATGAATTGATGCCCGTCAAGGGTTTCACCCTGAATGGCAATGAACAGATTTCCTGGTTTGACCTGACGGCTGTCAATACAGATACCTGTCAAGATAGCGTCTTCACTGCATGAGACCGTCAGGATTTTTGCAACTTCAAATAATGTCATCATAGTTATCTCTGGAATAATCCCAAACGACGGTTATCAAGCCATTTCCAGTTCCGGTTGCTTGTGGACATCATCAATATTCAACATCTGTCGATAGCGTTTCACACTGGTTTCTGTCAAAGGTTTGCGTTGCTCATCCAGCATATATGTATCCAGTCCCTCACTCAGCTGCTTTGCCGTATCCAGCATGATAGCAAGGCGCTCGGAATCAATCGTTGGGTTACCGGAAGCCTGCATAAACAGGCACAAACCCCGCACACTGAATGCCCCTATATTTTGCAAATCAAACACGCCACTTTCAGTTGCAGCCGCAAGACTGCACAATACCGGACCCTGGCCATTTGAGTGCTGATGGCGATGAAACAACTGCCCCTCACCAAACCGCAGTCCTGCCGCCAGCAGAGTTTGCAATAATTCATAACCGGCCAGTTGCCGATCACCTCTTGCCAGCAGAAATATCATCAGGGGAGAGGAAGCGCCGGCATCCAGCTTCGGTTTCTTTTTTTCAGGTACTGAACTGGCAGATGACAAGGCTGGTCGCATTTCAGGCTGTTTTTCATCCTGCTGCAACACAGGCGAGGGTTCATCTTCCTCGCGAGTAATTTTGCGCACGGCGATGATGTCATCATACGTTGTGCTTTCCATTTTCCCGACGGATGGCTGCTGTACAACCGCAGGTGCAGCGCTTTTACGCCGTTCCTGAATCATACGCCCAATCGCAAAAAAAACGCCAAGAAGCAACAGAATATTAAGTATCAAACTCCAGTTTGCCTGCATAACATATACTCCAGGTGGGGGTCGAGTTCAAGCTCGTTTCCTGTCGATAGACAAGACTTCTTCTACAGTATACTTA
>CAZDYY010000023.1:0-10935 GCA_964509745.1 uncultured Legionella sp.
GCACAAGATCCTGTGGAATGATGCACCTGGACACTAAAGGATAATACCCATGCAATGGTTCGCTCAAGCACCCTCCAATATTGCCCTGATCAAATATATGGGCAAAAAAGACTCAAAGAAAAATTTGCCCGATAACCCGTCATTATCTTATTCGCTGGATAATTACTCAGCAACGTCACGCTCGAAACACACCCCGGGACCATGGATATCTGGGAGCCATTATCGATTCCAGGAGCCGAACCTTTCGCCTTGTCGACTGCGGCCCAGGAACGTTTTTTGCGCCATCTTGGAATGTTAAAAACATATTTTAATTATTCCGGAGCATTTATCGTTCGCTCCAGCAACAATTTCCCGCACAGCAGCGGGCTGGCCAGTTCAGCCTCCAGTTTTGCCGCACTGACCAAATGTGCCGTACTGGCATTGAGCGAACTGACCAATGCTCCACTGCCGGCGGTTGAAATCCAGGCAGCGCTGAGCCGTCAGGGTTCAGGGTCTTCCTGCCGCTCATTTTTTTCTCCATGGGCACTGTGGGATGGTGACACGGTAAAAGCCGTCGAGCTGCCCTATAATCACCTGATCCATGAAGTGATTATTATCAGCAAGGCAGAAAAGGCCGTCTCATCCAGCGCGGCGCACCAGCGAATCATCACAAGTCCGCATTATGCAACCCGGAGTGACAGGGCTCGTCAAAACCTGACGCAGTTGCTGGATGCACTGACAAGGCAAAACTGGGAAGCTGCATACGACATATGCTGGCGCGAATTCCAGGACATGCACCATCTGTTTGCAACATGCGACCAGCCATTCTCCTATATCACCGATCGATGCAATACAGCGCTGGATACCGTACGTGATTTATGGCACCGCAATGGTGATGGCCCCATCATCACCATGGATGCAGGCCCAAATATCCATTTGCTCTACAGAACAGATCAGGCCGAAATGGCACTGCAATTTAAAAAAGATTACCTGACAGGCAATTATGATTTGTTATGATTTCGCCACCACAACACATGGTAAATGGATTCTGGCTGGTGAACATGCCGTTCTTCGCGGACATCCCGCCCTGGTGTTCCCGGTCAATGAAAAAAAACTGACCCTGCAATTCCACCCGTCCACAAAGGAACTGACGGGGCATTATTCAAGCAATGAAAATGAAGACATCCTCCCTTTATTCTGGAAGGTCCTCAAGCATGGCATGACGCTTCTCGAACAACCACTGGATCAACTTCACGGGCATTTCCATTTACAGAACAACATCCCCGTTGGCGCTGGCATGGGTGCATCCGCCGCACTTTGCGTTGCCCTGTCGCGATGGTTTGCAGCGCAGAACATGCTTTCCCGACAGGACATTCCATTATTTGCAAGGGAACTGGAGCACCTGTTTCATGGTCAAAGCAGTGGACTGGACATTGCCGGGGTAGCCTCGTCATCGGGCATCTATTTTCAACAAGGGATCATCTCCCCTGTCGAGCAAACATGGCAGCCACACTGGTATTTATCCAGATGCGGAGAAACCGGTGCAACATCAGCGTGCATCAAAACCGTTCAGTCCTTATGGCAAACCAGTCCGGTGTTAGCCAGAGCCATTGACCAGCAAATGCATGACAGCGTGCTTGAAGCAAGGGAATCACTTGCAACAGAAAACCTGCAAAAACTTGGCAAAGCTATCGAAAAAGCTGCGGATTGTTTCCAGCAGTGGGGACTAATCAATAACAACCTGAAACAGCATATGCAGACCCTGCTCGATGCAGGTGCCATTGCGGTTAAACCGACCGGATCAGGTGGCGGCGGATTTGTGCTCAGCTTGTGGGAAAATACCCCGCCGGATATTGCAATTGAGTTCGCCTGTTAAGATACTCATTTCAATCGATTTGTGTTAGCTTATAAAGTGATTATGCCTTTAAAAAATGAATAACCTGAGATGATGCATGCGCGTTATATATGGATGTATTGCTTTATTGCTGACACTGGCTACATGTCATGCGACTCGAATAAAAGATATCACAACGATAGCCGGCGTTCGTGATAACCAGCTCATTGGTTATGGGCTTGTTGTTGGCCTTGAGGGCACAGGCGATCGAACCAATCAGGCGCCATTTACCGATCAGACATTTCGTAACATGCTGTTACAATTTGGAATCCGAATACCTGAAGCAAAGAATTTCCAGTTAAAAAACGTTGCAGCTGTTGCCGTCAGTGCATCGCTCTATCCCTTTGCAAGAATCGGGCAACGCTTTGATGTGACGATATCCTCACTGGGAAATGCATCCAGTCTGAGGGGTGGAACACTGCTGATGGTCCCTCTGCGTGGAGCAGATAACCAGATCTATGCCATGGCCCAGGGAAATGTGGTCGTTTCAGGCGTCAGCTCACAAGGTAGTGATGGCTCAAAAGTTGCAGTCAATGTGACCAGCACCGGCCGAATCTCCAATGGCGCGACAGTTGAAAAAACCATACCCATGCCTTACATACAAAACGGTGTGATCGTTTTTGACTTGATTGACCCGGACTTCACAACATCCCAGCGAATTGCTGAAACGATCAATCGCGAACTGGGTTATCCTGCTGCGCAGCCTGTAGATGCAGGCTCGGTTGCTGTAAAAGTTGATCAACTTGGCCCTAAAAAAGCAAGTTATCTGGGAAAAAATACCTATGTATCGTTCATTTCTGATCTGGAAAATTTAAAGGTTGATCCTGGCGAAGGCTCCGCCCGGGTTATCATTAACCAGCGCTCGGGAACGATCATCGTCGGACAGGATGTCACCGTATCACCGATTGCCATCACACATGGCAATCTGACCATCTCCGTCTCTGAAACGCCTTTTGTCAGTCAACCAGGCCCTTTCTCCAACGGTAAAACAGTAAAAGGCAAGGATTCCGATGTGCAAATCGATCAGCAAAAGGGCCATGCCTTTGTGTTTGCCCCGGGCGCCTCACTGAAATCCATTGTGGATGCCATCAACCGCATCGGCGCCTCGCCCAACGATTTGATTTCGATCCTTGAGGCAATGAAAGAGGCTGGAGCATTGCACGCTGAAGTAGAGATTATTTAAGGAGGATGTATGCTGGATACAAAAATGGCATATGATGCCGATATCTATACAAATTTCCAGGGCTTGCAGTCGCTACAGTATAAAAATAAAAACCAGCCGGAGCTGGCAAAAAAGGAAGTTGCACAACAGTTCGAATCATTGCTGGTACAAATGCTGTTAAAAAGCATGCGGGATACCAACAAGGCCCTCTCCAGTGATCTGCTGCAGAGTGACCAGTCGGCCTTTTACGAAGATCTGTTCGACAAACAACTGGCGCTGGTGCTGTCAAAATCGGGTATGGGGATTGCGAAAACCATTGAAACCTATCTGGACAGACAACAATCTTCCCGCCAGCAATCCTCCACGTCTACAAATACCATGGATTCAAGCACCTCTGTAAATTCAGTCAACCGCGCAAATTCGGTCATCCCCGCGAAGGCGGGGATCCACCCTCAAGCTGTCTCCAATATTTCATCAGCGTCAGATCTCCGTCTGCGCGGGGCTGACAAACTCTACCCTGAGCACAAATCAGAGAGCGTCCAGTCAGGTCAATCTCTCTCAACCTTTGAGAGCACGGACGATTTTGTCAAAACCCTCTGGGATTCTGCCAAAACAGCCGCACATATCATCGGAGTTGATCCAAAACTGCTTTTGGCCCAGGCGGCTCTGGAAACAAACTGGGGTAAAAATATTATTTCCCATGAAAACGGAGAATCTACCCATAATTTATTTAATATTAAAGCCGACAAGAGCTGGAGTGAAAAATCCGCTTCACTGGATACCATAGAGCAAAAAGATAATGTGCTGGTCAAGGAAAAATCCAGATTCAGAGCGTATAATTCATATCTTGCCAGTTTTATAGATTACACACGGTTCCTGCAACAGAATGCGCGTTATTCTGAAGCATTGCAAAACGTATCAGACCCGGGGAAATTTGTGCAATCATTACAAAACGCAAATTATGCAACAGATTCCCTGTATTCTGAAAAAGTAATGGATATTTTCTCAAGCCACAAATTTAACAGTTTATTTGAGCACTTGACCTGAAACAGGCATTATCAAAATTAAATTTAACTTTTTTTGCAGTTATACAGATATATCAATTGAGCAAATATAATTTCCCGGAGCACGATGTGAAACCAATAGATTGCGATAAAACAGGAACCGTGTTTATACAAAAAAAACCTGTTCAGCCCAAAGCAGTATTGGCTAATCAACAACGGGCCGACGCAGCGGCGCATAAAACTCCTGCCGGCAAGATAAGCGATCTGGTGTCCCTGATTCAACAAAGCTCCATAGCAATGACTGATGATGAACGAATCAATCAAATCAGGCACGCAATCCAGTCAAATACATATACTATCGATTTTGATACATTGGCAGATAATCTGACCAACGAACTATTTCAGGTATAAATAATGCATTTTAAACAAACCATTCGTCCGTTGATTCAATCGCTTCTGGATAACAGCCGTCAGCTGGCAGAACTATTAAAACTGGACCAATCCTGTTTAAAAACGAACAACATAGATCTTATTGAAAATAACAATGCTAAAAAACTCGAGATCAATCAAAGCCTGCTGGACATTATTAACCAGTTAAACAGTGATCCGCAGCTTGCCATACTTGACGGCAACCTGCTGCACCAGTTACAACAATATGCCGCCACCCTGCCTGTAAATGATAGCCAGTGGCTGTCGCAGCAAATCAACGCGCTCACCGCTGAAATCCCGGCTTTTAATCAAATCATGCAGGTTAACCGTACCGTTTTACAAGCCAGTCTTGCGCGAACCAGAGACCTGTTTTGCTCTATCATGAATCTGCAAACCTCCGGCGAACCCTCTGTTTACAAACCATCCGGCGCCCCTGGTGCTATCACCATTTCACTGGAATAAATTTCTTCAGATAAAGACCATCATCCCGAACGCAGTGAGGGATCTCCGAAACAGTCGCGCCCCAACATCAATCCCTCACTTCACTCGGGATGACGCACGTATTTTGCGCAGATTGGATGTCATGAAAGTTTTTTTTATTTTAATAGAACAGCCAGGGATCCATTGCTAATGTTTAACAAATATTTTAAGATTTAAATGAAAATGTTAAAACTCAAGGTTGGATATGGATATGCAAACTCTTCGGTTGTCACAATTGTCTGATTTGGTCGGAATTAAGCGCCATACGTTAACAGCAAGAACACATGCCGTCTTTGAAAAAGAATCGTTAAAACGAACCGCGGGTAATAATATTATTTTAACCCCGGATCAAATCAAGCAACTGATCAGCAATCAAACGGTCTGTGAACAAGGTAAAATTATCTATATTGGCAATTTGAAAGGCGGCGTTGGCAAAACGACCCTGTCATATCTGTTGTCCGACACACTGGCTACCCTGGGTCTTAAAACCTGCGTCATCGATCTTGACCTGCAAGCCAATCTGACCAATCAATACATTACGGCCAGACCCGAACAGCGCGTATTTTTTGATTTGATTGACAACAATTCCAATATCGCCGATGTCATCGTCAAACTAAACGACAACCTGAGTATCATTCCTTCGTCACTGCGAAACAGCCTGATTGAAAAATCCTTGACCATGCAATCACCCAAACACTACCTGACCTGGTTTAATGGCCTGTGTCTGCAATACCTCAGGAAAAATTTTGATGTGATTGTTGTTGACACCCCCCCCAGCCTGTCAACATTAAACTCGGTCTTTTGTCTGGCACTCAATCCGACAGACAGCATCGTCGTCCCCGTATGCCCGGAAGAGTTTTCCATTATGGGGGTTCAGATGTTTCTGGAGGATGTGAATGACATTCGATCATCTTACGGCATTACCAATGATCCGCAAACGATGATCGTCATGAACCGTTTTTTCCAGAACCAGAAAACCAATCTTGAGATCCTGGTGAAAATGAACCAGATTTTTGGTGATTTGTTCTGCAATGCCGTGATCAAGGACAGCGCAAAAATTCGCGAAATAATGAATCACGCGACCCGAATTTCCGATATTAAAAACGGTAAGGAAATTTATCACATGATCCGTGAATTACTTTCAACGTTAAAAATCATTGATATCAAGGAACAATAATCATGGTTTTAAAACTGAGTGATTTGGTAAAAAAATCTATCGACAAGGGTTATGGCACGGTCAGTCAAACCAGTGAGAAGCCCTGGTCACAGGGTAACTTGTCCATGATCGATTTAAAAACCGGAAGCAATCCATTTATCAAGAATGCACCCGCAGCAGATATCAGCCAGGCCAAACCCATACAGGCCGTACATGAGGTTGTCGCTCAGGAGCAACCCGTTCTGCATTCATCTTCCGCAAGTTTGACCAAATATCACAGTAGTGATGCCACACCCAAAAATCCGGATTGCATGGCCGGCAGCCGGACAACAACCGATACAAAATGGTGGGAAAAAATCAATGTTCAGGGTGCAGATGGATCAGTTCGCGGACGTGTTCTGGTAAATTATAGCTTGCTTGAAAAAGAATACTCCTGATTGCCCTTGTCACGCCGGATAACTCGCACTTGCCTGCAAATTTCGGTTGCTGCGCCCGTTATTTACATGTAATATTTAATGTATTATGTTAATTTCCCGAAACATTGAAAGCAAAATAGAACAGTTGTTGCGAATTTTCCCTGTCGTTGCACTGGTGGGTGCACGTCAAACAGGCAAAACGGTGTTGTCAAAAAAACTTCGACCTGCCTGGCGTTATGTCGATCTTGAAAATCCAAACGATTTTGAGATGATTAGTCGTGATCCTGTATTATATTTTGAACAATTCCCCTCGGAAATAATTTTGGATGAAGCACAGAGTTATCCGAAATTATTTGAAGTACTTCGTGGCGTGGTTGATCAACGTCGTCAGGAAAAGGGACGTTTCATTATCACAGGTTCCAGTAGTCCGGAACTATTAAAAAAAATTTCAGAAAGCCTGGCTGGACGAATTGGGATTGCTGAAATTGGAACATTGAAAGCAAATGAATATTATCAAAAGCCTTTAAGTCCGCTATACAAAATATTTGAACAACCGCTGGAAAAGCGATTGCCGGATTTTCGTGAGCAACCTTTATCAAATGCCCAAATGCGGCAAATCTGGTTAAGAGGCGGTTATCCTGAGCCTCTTTTATCACTGAGTGATTCAGATTATCAGCTTTGGATGCAAAATTATCGGGATACTTATGTAAACAGGGATGTTGCACGTTTATTCCCGCAGTTAAACAGGAATAAATTCCAGCGTTTTATTTCAATGCTGGCAGATTTGTCTGGAACTATCCTCAATAAGTCATCTGTAGGACGCGCGCTGGAATTTAATGAAAGCACCGCAAGAGAGTATCTTCATATAGCAAGTCATACGTTTATCTGGCGTGAAATATTGAGTTACGAAAACAGTGCAATCAAATCCATTGTTAAAATGCCCAAAGGGTATATCAGAGACAGTGGACTATTACATTTTCTGACTGGAATACAGGACATGGATGCGTTACTGAAGTCTTCTTCCATAGGCTCTTCTTTTGAAAGTTTTGTTATCGAGGAATTGATTAAAGGCATGGAATCCATGTCGATTGTTAACTGGGATGCGCGCTATTACCGAACAAGAGGTGGTGCAGAAGTTGATTTGGTTTTGAGCGGGGCATTTGGTGTATTACCAGTAGAAATAAAATACGGCACGATGGTTCAGTTAAAACAACTTGATGCCCTGAAGAAATTTGTTGAAGATAACCAATTGCCGTTTGGTTTGCTGATCAACCAGTCATCTGAGGTACTATGGCTGAGCAACAACATACTTCAAGTACCTGTCGGCTGGATATAGGCATTGATCGAAACGCTTGCATATTGCTGAACTTTTTCAAAATTGGCTATTGTCTCTCCCAGCGCTTTCAACCCGGCCTGCAAACTGCTGATGTTGGTTTTGTCATCCAGAATAATCCGGGTTAATGCCTGTTTATCCTGCTCCATCATCAAACGCTCGACCAGCTTCATGCGTTCATTCATGAAGTCATCCAACCGGTCTATCGCAAGCTCAGGCAAATTTATGGCCGCATCATTCAGCAACATTATCCCACCACGTCTTGACATTATTTACAATGACAATGCATTTACGCAGAATTGCCGGGTCACTGCCTGCATTGGCGAAAAACAGCTGCTTTTCAAGATGGGCATAGATTGCATCAAGCCTTTGGGCTATGGATGACTTGTCCTCAAAATTCAGACAATCACGCAAATAATTCACGATATTGTTCGCACTGGAAATCCGCTTGCATTTCTCTACGGTCTGGTTGTTTTCAATGGCTGCAATGGCAACATTTA
Organism: uncultured Legionella sp.; assembly: GCA_964509745.1. GTDB lineage: Bacteria > Pseudomonadota > Gammaproteobacteria > Legionellales > Legionellaceae > DDPF01. The sequence continues at coordinate 8,354 of CAZDYY010000023.1, forward strand.
ATTGTGACAGCAGCTTTTCCAGCAGCATCTGGATTTGTCTGTGAGAACTGGCGCCCAGCACTTCACTGTATGCCCCGATTTCACTGTATACTTTATATCCAATCATGGCGATCCCTATCGTGAACGAAAATGATTCATTGATTCTATTTGTTGCTCAAGAAAATTACTAATCTGTTGATACAGCTGGATAAAGGTATCCAGCGCAGCGTATTGCCGGATTAATTTTTCCTTGACAGTGTCAAGGCGATCCTCTTCCCGTTCCATACGGTGAACCACAACATTTTCCTGTTGCGTGATAATGCCTTCCCGGGCTGAAATGGTGCCGCCCTCCTGAGTCACATCAGTAACAGCAGCCTGCGCTGTTGCGATGAATCCTCCCGAGGCTGTAAAAAAATCGCGTATGCCATGGTAATTATTTTGCATGGCAGCAGCAAATAAATCATCGTCTATTTTTAATTTGCCTGTACTGACATAATCAACACCATCCTCATTCACAAGGGTAGTCGTTGGTGCTGTGACCACCCCCATATCCACCCATGATTTTATTGCACTACTTCCCATAACCTGAGTCATGGTATTTTGCAGATGCAACTTGATCAGCGAGTAAGTACCGTCACGCAATGATTTGGTAGACTGGTTTTTATCGATTAAATCAACCAGCGCATTATAGGCATCAACCACCCCGGAAATGCCCTTTTTAACATTTTCCGCCTGATTTATTGTATCAGGAGCCAGTGTCAAAACCACGTTACTGTTTGCAGAACCAAGCGTCAGGGTCAATCCATCCAGAAGATCAGAGATGGTATTGGTGCTGCGAACCACATCAAACCCGTCGAAGGTAAACATGGCATCACTGGCTGCTGCCAACTCATCTGTCAGATCCAGCGCGCCCGGCGCATCACCGGAAAGTACCAGCGCCTGAGCCAGGCCGGTTTGTTGAGATGTTAAAATCAGTCGAAATTCCGGTGTAACACCATCATTTGCCGTCGTTGCCAGAATGGAGGCTGTAGCAGATTGATTATCCAGAGCATAATTGATGTGATCACGTATATTTTCCATCGTGTCCAGAGGGTCTATATCCAGGGTAAAACTGTTTTCCCCTGTCGTCATTTCAACAGTCCCCTGAATTCCAAGCGCCTGATCTCTGGTTGAAAAGGCTTTGCTTGCAATCTGGCTGGCAGTAGCCAGCTGTGAAATTTCTATCGTATGTGTACCTGTTGACTCTGCATTGCCAGAAACTACTGCACTGACCGCGGTTTCATCCGAGGAAGTTATTTTCATCAAACTGGATTTAAACGCCGAATCGAGATTGTCTACTGCGGTTGAAAATTGATTAACCAGACTGGTTGCCTGTTGATAATTATTTAGTTGCCTGTCATACATTGCTTTGGTTTTACTCATGCGCTGCAGGGTTATCTTTTCTACGTCCATCATCGCTGCAACGATAGAATTTACATCGAGACCTGAACTTAATCCACCTGTCTTTGACATGAGCTGTTCTTCCTGAAAAATACAAAAATCCCCGGAATAATCATAACATTATTCCGGGGAATCGTGTGTTACTGAAGCAGCTTCAATACAACCTGACCTGATGAGTTGGCTTGTGACAACATTGCAGCACCTGATTGTTGCAGGATTTGCAATTGTGCCAGCTTGGCACTTTCTTCAGCAAAGTCAGTATCCACGATACGTGAGCGTGCAGAATCAAGATTGGTTGCACGATCCACGTTACCAGCAACAGCAGCTTCCAGCTTTGACTGGCTGGCACCAAGACCTGCAAGTCCTGTTGTGATAGTGGTAATGGCTGTGGTCAACAGAGTCATTGCTGCCTGGGCATTGGCATTGGTTGTCACGTCACTGGTAATCCCCAGAGTTGCCGATGTAGCATCAATGAGGCTGATTCCCAAACGGTCATTGGCAGTATTATTCGAACCCACCTGAACACTGACTGTTTGAGCGGAGCTCATTAACCCTGTACCGTTAAAGTTTACTGTAGAGGCAACACGATCAATTTCTGTCAGCAGAGACTGGTATTCATTGTCAAGGTTCGCCAGGTCAGCTGTTGCATATGTTCCTGATGAAGCCTGGGTAGCCAGTTCACGCATACGTTGTAACAGACCCAGTGTCTGATTCATTCCGCCTTCTGCAGTCTGAATCATGGAAATGGCATCATTACCATTACGTGCGCCTTGTTTCAGGCCTCTGATTTGTGCTGACATACCTTCTGCAATGGCCATACCCGCAGCATCATCTTTTGCTGTATTGATACGACGACCGGTAGACAGACGGTTAATGGTTGAAGCCAGTTCATCCTGGGTACGTCCCAAACTCTTTTGAGCTTGTAGTGATGAAACGTTTGTATTAATTGTAATAGACATAGTCAATCCCCTTTGTTTTAGTTGGTGTTCAACGTAACTATCGGGGGATTTTATTTAAAACTTAAATTTATTTTTCATTATCTCAAAAACAATATTATGTACGAAAACTTGAAACCAGACTGGTCACTATCATCGCCCAGCCATCCACCATAACAAAAAATAATATTTTGAAGGGTAAAGAAATCACCATGGGAGACAACATCA
>CAZDYY010000024.1:0-4112 GCA_964509745.1 uncultured Legionella sp.
GTGCCTTGCGCAGTGCCGCACAAACAGTATCCTATGAAATTGCCATGGGGTTTTCGCTTGTCGGCGTGCTTCTGGCAGCTGGCAGTATGAACATTAGCAATATAGTACTCTCGCAACAGGGCGGCATCTGGCACTGGTGGGCGTTGCCCCTGTTTCCCCTGTTTATGGCTTTCTGGATAGCCGGTATTGCTGAAACCAATCGTGCGCCATTCGATCTTGCTGAAGGTGAATCGGAAATTGTGGCTGGCTTTCATGTGGAATATTCCGGGATTGGATTTGCCTTGTTCTTCCTGGCTGAATACGCCAGCATGATTCTGATATCCACCATGATTTCCCTGCTGTTCCTTGGTGGGTGGTTGTCACCGTTTGAGGGCATACCTGTCCTGAATGATATATTTTTCTTTGTACCTGGAGTTGTCTGGTTACTGGCCAAGGCAGCAATGTTCCTGTTCATATATATCTGGATCAGGGCTACCTTTCCCCGTTACCGTTATGACCAGTTGATGCGACTGGGCTGGAAAGTTTTAATCCCTGTCACCATTGTCTGGGTAATTGTTACAGGCGCAATGGTACTGGCTCAATTCAAACCATGGTTTTGATAAATGAAAAAAATATCTCGATATATTAAACATTACTTGCGCAGTTATTTACTGCTGGAGCTTCTGGCCGGATTAAAACTGACGGGCAAATATTTTTTCAAAAGAAAATTTACCGTGCAGTTTCCTGAAGAACAAACGCCCATCTCTCCACGATTTCGAGGCATGCTGGCATTACGACGCTATCCAAATGGCGAAGAGCGTTGTATCGCGTGCAAACTGTGCGAGGCAGTTTGTCCTGCTCTTGCCATTACCATTGAGTCCGAACCGCGTGATGATGGTTCCAGACGCACAACACGATATGACATTGATGTATTCAAATGTATTAATTGCGGATTGTGCGAAGAATCGTGTCCGGTTGACTCGATTGTTGTAACACCGATTCAGCATTATCACATCAGCGAACGAGGTCAAAATATCATGACCAAGGAAAAGTTGCTGGCTGTGGGTGATATGATGGAAGAACGCCTGGCTGCTGACAGGGCCGCTGACAAAAAATACCGATAACGAGGTACAAGATGCATGATTTGTTACTGCAAGTGATTTTTTACGCGTTCGCCGGATTGACAGTTATGTCTGCGTTGATGGTGATCACGCAAAATAACCCGGTGCGCTGTGTCCTGTTTCTGGTGCTGGCGTTCTTTGCCAGTGCAGTACTCTGGATCCTGGTGAATGCCGAGTTTCTGGCCTTGATCCTTGTTCTGGTGTATGTAGGTGCGGTCATGACCCTGTTCCTGTTTGTGGTGATGATGCTGAACATAGATATTGAATCAATGAAATCACACTTTATGCGTCATCTGCCATTTGGTTTGATTCTGGTGGCATTGCTGGTGAGTTTGTTGATGGTTGCCTTGCCAAAAGATGACTTCAAAACCGCCGTTGAGCCTGCAGCCGCAAAACCGCACATGATCGCCGGCATGCATCCCGGAATGGCTGAACATCCGATGACAGATACTGAAGCCCTTGGAATGGTGTTGTACACGGATTATGTATTTGCATTTGAACTGGCAGCAGTGATATTGCTGACAGCCATTGTAGCAGCCATTACACTGGTTCACCGTGGCCCAATTCGTTCAAAACGGCAAAATATTGTAAGTCAAATCATGACGCGTCGCGAAGATCGGGTGACGCTGGTTGAAATGAAATCGGAGAAGCCATGATTCCTGTGACGCATTATTTAATCCTGAGTGCCATTTTATTTGGCCTGAGCCTGGTGGGTATATTGTTAAACCGTCGCAACGTCATTTTACTGTTAATCTGTATCGAATTGATGTTGCTGGCAGTGAATACCAATTTTGTCGCCTTTTCACATTATTACGGCAGCAACGCCGGCGAGGTTTTTGTTTTCTTTATTTTGACTGTTGCCGCTGCAGAAGCCGCAATTGGTCTGGCAATTGTGCTGTTGCTCTATCGAAACCGGGGCAATATTAATGTGAACAAGATGCATCATTTAAAAGGGTAGCAACGTGAGTATTTTACAGTGTTGTTTGGTGGTTGTGCTGGCACCTTTGCTGGGTTGTGTGATTTCAGGCCTGTTTCGCAAACAGGTTGGTCGTACCGGAGCACATCGTATTACGATTGCAGGTGTAGGGCTGTCATTTATTCTGTCTGTGTATGTGGCATGGAAGATTTTGGGTGGTCAGGTTCCTGTGCTGGATACAGTGTTATACACCTGGGCCAGTGGTGGCAGTGTATTTCCCTATACATTCAATCTTGGCTTCCTGATCGATCACCTCACCGTGGTGATGATGGTCGTGGTTACATTCGTGTCTTTTCTGGTACATATCTACAGTATTGGCTATATGGCCGATGATGATGGCTACCAGCGATTTTTCAGCTATATCTCCCTGTTTACGTTTATGATGTTAATGCTGGTCACTGCAAATAACTTTCTGCAATTGTTTTTTGGCTGGGAAGGTGTCGGACTGGTGTCATATTTGCTGATCGGTTTCTGGTATCACCGTGAATCTGCCAATCAGGGTAGTATGAAAGCATTTATAGTCAACCGCGTGGGTGATTTTGGTTTCATTCTGGGTATTGGGCTGGTACTGGCCTATGCCGGAAGCATTGATTATGCGACTGTGTTTGCCAGTGCGGACAAGCTGACCAGTGAAAGCATTGCCTTGTTTGATGGACACGCATGGTCTGTAGTGACCGTGATATCCATCTTGTTGTTTATTGGCGCGATGGGCAAGTCAGCACAAGTTCCACTGCATGTATGGCTGCCTGAATCCATGGAGGGTCCCACACCGATTTCTGCACTCATTCACGCGGCAACGATGGTGACTGCAGGTGTGTTCATGATAGCGCGCATCTCTCCCCTTATCGAACTGTCCACAACCGCATTGAGTGTGGTGATTGTCATTGGTGCCACGGGTGCATTGTTTACCGGAATTCTTGCGCTGGTCATGAATGACATCAAGCGGGTGATTGCCTATTCCACGCTTTCCCAGCTGGGTTATATGATGGTCGCCATGGGGGCTTCGGCCTACAGCGCCGGAATTTTTCATCTCGGCACACATGCCTGCTTTAAAGCGCTGCTATTTCTGGGCGCAGGATCGGTTATCCTTGGCATGCATCATGAGCAGGATATGCGTAAAATGGGTGGCTTGTGGCGAAAAATGCCGGTTACCTATGTTACCTTTTTGATTGGTACCCTTGCCTTGTGTGCTTTTCCCCCATTTGCAGGATTTTTCTCGAAAGATACCATTATCGAAGTTGCCAAACTGTCAGAAATTCCAGGCAGTGGCTATGCCTGGTTTTGTGTGACGGCAGGTGCCATGGTTACAGCGCTGTATAGTTTCCGTGCCCTGTTCATGACTTTCCATGGCAAACCACGCATGGATGATCATACGTTTTCACATGTGCATGAATCACCCTGGGTAGTCTGGTTGCCGCTGGTTGTTCTGGCTATACCCTCGGTAATGATTGGCTATGTGTTGTATATGCCGATGTTGTTTAACAAACCGGCCTTGCTGGGTTCTTCTGTATTTGTGTTGCCTGCGCATAATGTACTGGCAGAGCTGGGCAAAGAGGTGAGTTCACCAATGTCCAGCGTGTTGCATGCGTTTCATTCCATCGTATTCTGGATAACCCTGAGTGGAGCGGTACTGGCTTATGTAGCCTATATTGTATATCCTGGCATTCCTGCAGTGTTGTCACGGACTTTCGCATGGATTTACCGCATGCTGGTCGACAAATACGGATTTGACTCATTCAATGACCTGGTATTTGTACGCGGCAGCAAGATGCTTGGACGATTTTTTTACCGGGTTGGTGATCAGAAGCTGATTGATGGCTTCTTTGTTAACGGTACAGCAAAAATGCTGGACTGGTTTGCATTGAAGGGCCGGGTTGTTCAAAGCGGGTATTTATATCATTACGTTGCTGTAATGGTATTTGGTTTGTTCGGGTTTCTTTGCTGGTTATTGCTGGGTTGAAACGGTAATTTAAGGTGAGAGTATGCATCATTTGCTCAATTTATTAATCTGGTTGCCTATTATTGGTGGCATGTTT
>CAZDYY010000024.1:4122-10925 GCA_964509745.1 uncultured Legionella sp.
AAGCCCGATATTTCGCGCTGGTTGTCCATGGTAATTGTTATGGTTACCCTGGGTTTATGTATTCCGCTGGTCGCTGGATTTGATATCAATGGTGCTCACATGCAGTTTGTTGAGGATCTTGCATGGATGCCGGCACTGGGTATTCGATACACCCTCGGTATTGATGGCCTGTCGTTATTGCTGATTGTATTGAGTATATTTACCAATTTGATTGTGATTCTTGCGACATGGACCAGCATCAAAACACGCGTTGGGCAATATCTTGCTGCGTTCCTGATTATGCAGGGATTGCTGGTGGGTGTTTTCTCTGCACTTGATGGCATCGTGTTCTATATATTCTGGGAAGCAACACTCATTCCAATGTATCTGATCATTGGGATATGGGGTTCAGATAACCGGGTGTATGCAGCAATCAAATTTTTCCTGTATACGTTTCTTGGTTCTGTATTAATGCTGGCAGCATTTTTATATCTGGGTTACCTTGCCGGAACGTTTAACATCGAAACATTTTATGCCGTGAAACTGGGCATGACGGCACAGACCTTGATTTTTATTGCTTTCTTTCTTGGATTTGCAATCAAGATCCCGATGTTCCCGGTGCACACATGGTTGCCTGATGCCCATACCGAAGCACCTGCTGGCGGTTCCATTGTCCTGGCAGCCATTTTGCTAAAGCTTGGGGCGTATGGATTTATCCGGTTTGCACTGCCCATTGCACCTGATGCATGCAGCAAATACGCCATGGTCATGGTGGTCCTGTCACTGATTGCTGTGGTGTATGTAGGCCTGATAGCAATCATTCAGCAAGACATGAAACGATTGATTGCCTACTCATCCATCTCGCATATGGGGTTTGTGACGCTGGGCTGTTTTGCAATCTTTGCGATTGCCGGTAAAAGTGGCCTGGCCAGTGCAGGTCTGGTGCTGGAGGGTGCGATTATTGTCATGATATCGCATGCTTTTGTTTCCAGCGCAATGTTTGCCGGGGTTGGTTTTATTTATGATCGGATGCACACGAGGCAGATCAAGGATTTGGTGGTATCGTCAATACCATGCCCATGTTTGCGTCACTGTTTATGCTATTTGCCATGGCGAATGCCGGTCTTCCAGGTACTTCCGGTTTTGTCGGCGAATTCATGGTGATCCTCGGCAGCATGAAAGCCGGGTTCTGGATTGCTTTCTGGGCAGCAAGCACATTGATTATTGGTGCATCCTACACACTCTGGATGTACAAGCGGGTCATTTTTGGTGAGGTTGCAAACAAGAAGGTTGCTGCCTTGCGTGATCTGGATGGATTTGAAATCAGTGCTTATGCCTTGCTGGCTTTGATGGTTATCGGCATGGGGGTTTATCCAAAGCCAATGCTGGATTATGTGCATCAAACAGTAGCGCATACACTGGCCCATGCAGATAAAACAAAAATTACAGAAATTACAGGTTAAATAAACATGACTGGATTACTTGAAAATATTCACCTTGCACTGCCGGAAATGATTGTCCTTGTGACGGGATGTGTTGCGTTACTGGGGGATTTGTTTCTGCGCAAATATGTTAAATCCATTGCGTTTATCTGTGCCTGTACAGGTTTGCTGGCTTCAGCGGTTGTTACCTTCCTGTTTCTGGGGAAATTCAATACAAACATTTTGAATGGCTTGTTTATCAGTGATGACGTAGGCCAGCTGATGAAGCTGTTTATTTATCTGGCGGTATTTCTAAGTTTTGTCTATTCCAGACAATATCTCGACGAACGTCAAATGCCGTCAGGTGATTATTACGTGCTGGGGCTGTTTTCTACAGCAGGTATGATGGCGCTTGTATCGGCTCATTCATTGCTAACCATTTATCTTGGTCTTGAGCTGTTATCGTTACCTTTGTATGCCATGACTGCTGTTCGTCGCTCGGATGCTGATGCGTCTGAAGCGGCTATGAAATATTTTGTGATGGGAGCGATTGCTTCTGGCATGTTATTGTATGGTATCTCGCTTTTATATGGTGCAACGGCGAGTCTTGACCTGGGAGATATTGCCAATGCGATTGCTCTGAACTGGCAAAATCAGCCCGGGTTGCTGGCTTTTGCTCTGGTGTTTATCGTTGTCGGGGTTGGGTTTAAACTGGCGGCCATGCCATTTCATATGTGGGCGCCGGACGTTTATGCGGGTGCTCCCGGCTCTGTAACACTGTTTATCAGTGCCGCGCCTAAAATTGCCGCGCTTGGCATGGCCTTGCGCTTGTTTGCTACCGGATTGATTGACATATCAAGCCAGTGGCAACAACTGGTGTTAATTATGGCGCTGTTATCCACAGGCGCAGGGAACCTGCTGGCCATTGTGCAAAACAATATCAAGCGTCTGTTTGCCTATTCAGCCATATCGCATGCCGGATATGCCCTGTTTGGTATACTGGCCGCATCTGCCGCGGGTTTTTCAGCTGCGCTGTACTACATTCTGGTCTATTCAGTCATGTCAGCAGCAGCGTTTGGTCTGATTGTGCTGATGTCACGCTCGGGCCTTGAAATTGAGCTGGTTGACGATCTTAAAGGCCTTAACAGACGCAATCCATGGCTCGCCTTTATGATGATGATTGTCATGCTGTCCATGGCAGGCGTACCGCCAACAGTTGGATTTCTGACAAAATTGCTGGTATTGAAAGCGCTGGTTGATGTACACATGACCTGGGTTGCCGTGATGGGTCTTGTATTCGCTGTGATTGGGGCCTTTTACTATTTGCGAATTATCAAGGTGATGTATTTTGACGAGCCAGTGGATAAAGCAGCGCTGAAATTGCCGCGTACAACAACAGCAATATTTTCTGTGAATTGCTTGTCTCTTCTCTATTTTGGAATTTTCCCCGGGGCACTGATCAGTGCCTGTGTTGCTGCGTTTGCGGGATAAACAGCCGATCAAACCTGCCATTTTGCATGCATTATAGCAGGTTTGACGATTGTTAATATTTTCCGTTTAGGGACAAACCGCGCTGTTCTGCATCAACGCTGGTCAGTGTAAGCATTTCGTTTGCCAGTTGCTGGATAAAATCGCGTCCATGGTCACGAATTAATTGCTCTAAACCAGCCTTGTTAACCTGTTTACTTGCAACCAGCTGCCTTAGTTCGTTAACAGGTGATTTGCTGCGGTGAATACGAACTTGTTCTGATCCCTGTCTGGAGGAATGGATAGGGGGAAGCCGGTCTGATTGCATATCTGTGGCTGTCGTAGATTGAGATACCGGTCTTGCAGGCGAATTAAACATGCCACAACGGTTTGCGGATTGCGCATATCTGGATGGATTAGCACGCTGGCGGCTGTTTATTTCACTTGCTGCTGGATCATTTTTCATGTCATTTTCTTTACAGTAATTTGTTAGATACGGACTTGTAACACTATCCGGAGATGTTCCTGGCTGATAGAAGCTGGATTGCTCAGGCCTGATTTGCCAGGAGCGAAAACCGTTGTCTTCAGGGGAATAAATCAAGTTTCGATTGGGAGAGGTCTGTACTCCGCAGGACAAGCATTCAGCAATTTTAGCTTCAAGTTGATCTGGCTTGAGCACCGGTTTGATTTCATCCGGGTGTACCTGGGGTTCACTCACTTGAGAAGCGGTTGCTATTATTTTAGTGTCAGCAAGCTTGAATTTAAGCAATTTGGCCAGTGATGCATGTTTTTCATTCTGTACTCGCAAATGGGCATGTTCGATTTCGCCTGGTGGCTGGATAAAATAATCACGTGTCACCCTGAACAGTTTTGGTTTTTTGCCCGGGTAATCAATACCATCCAGTCCCCTTCGGGCAGCACCGATAATGATTGCAGGAGCCTCAGTCTTGAAATAGTCACGCGAACAGGCATCCTGGTGTGCCTGCAGTTCAGGGGTTTTTGCAGGATGTGTGGCGGCATAGGTCTTCACTTCAGCATCCAGGCTTTTTTTAAGTACATCGACAGTTTCGTAAAGGGCCTCGATTTCTGCAGCACTTTCGCTGAGCGGTGCCGCCCACTCATGCCACCTGATAACCTGAAATGGTATGTTCAGGTGTCTGGCCATTGCATTCAAGGGTTCTACGATTCGATCCTTGCAAGCAGGATTGTTGATTAAATATGATTTATAAAAATCGTCTTGATTAAAATTCGGGTGGTACAGCTTGATAACGTTAAGAAATGCTGCCTGGTTTTTCTCGAGATACCGGGTGCCCATTGTATTGCCGTCGGCTTTTAATTGTTCAATTTCCCAGGGCTCGAGTGTAAATTTTGATTTTAAATTATGCCAGTGCGTCTCATCCCCGATCAAAAACAGTGTTTCTGCATAATTTTGTGTACACTGCGCAACAATAGACTGCAGTATTTCGCCCTGGCAATAGTCGTTACCGGAAATGCTCAGGCACATGACAATGCGCATTTTGTTTTTGCTGGTTCTTGTCAGCGTTTTAATGGGGCCGTTTTGCGTTTCATTAACGAAAACTTTAGAGACGTCGATATCCGGCATATGATAATTTCCCAAAATTCAGCAGCAAGGAATCACAACTGCAATCCCTTTATTTTACCACGTGAATTAATTTTTAACATTATTGATTTTAATTTAGTATAATGCGGCTTATACATGAAGTTTGTGAATTATACTCCTTTATTTCGAATTGGTGAATCATGAATAACAACATTGCAAGCACAGAACACACTGTACTTGTAAGTAAAGATAAAGAAATAGCAAAACTGAATGATTTGATTAAAAAAAATGCCGAAGATCATCAACAGCAATTGCAAAGAAAAATCAGTTATTATGAAAATATACTGGCGCTCATGCCGGGAACTGTGTACTGGGTAGACAGGGATAATGTATACCGGGGTTGCAATGACAATCAGGCAAAAGGATTAATGCTGGCATCCCGCCATGATATCGTCGGTAAAAAAACCGGTGATTTGATTACCAGCGCAGATCAGGCCATTGCAGTAGAGCGATTAAATGATGAAGTGATGAAATCAGGCATTCCCCGGACAGCAATTGAGAATGGAACGTTACCGGATGGTGAACGGGTGTATTTTTCGCAAAAGGTTCCTTTGCGCGATGAACAAGATGAAGTCATTGGTTTGTTGGGAATATCACTTGATATTACTGAATTAAAACAAACCGAGGCGGCGCTTACTGTTGCCAAGGAAAAGGCCGAATCAGCCAACCGGGCCAAGGTGGAGTTTATCGCCAATATGAGTCACGATATTCGTACCCCGCTCAGTGGTGTTGTTGGCATGTCTCAACAGTTGGTTGAGCGACTAACCAATTCTGAACACAAGCAGTTTGCTCAATGGATCAATCAAAGTGGTGAGCAGTTGCTAACCTTGCTGAACAGTATCCTTGACCTGGTTTCTGCTGAATCTGTTGGTGAAGATGATGCAAAGCCCGAAGCATTTGATTTGCGACAGTGTATTTATGATCTGGTACAACTTGAGCGCCCAACAACAATTCTGAAAAAAATTGCCTTGAATGTTGAGATAGATGACAGGGCTCCGCAATATATTGTGACCGATCGGACAAAACTTCATCGCGTTCTATTGAATCTGTTGGGCAATGCAATCAAATTTACCGAATCAGGTTTTATTCAAATAGATGTCAATTTCATTGACTTTATTGGCGACAAAACGTATTTGCAATTTCAGGTCATTGATACTGGAATTGGTATCCCCCTGGAATTTCAGGATAAAGTCTTTGATCGCTTTTTTCGCGTCAATTCATCTTATGATGGTATATATTCCGGTTATGGTGTTGGCTTGCATATTGCTCAATCCTATGTGAAATTATTGGGTGGCGAGCTTAAATTTACCAGTCAGCCAGGGATGGGGACGACGTTTTACTTTGACTTGCCGGTCGTTGAGGCAAAAGCAGAGAACGCTGCGTTGAACCCTGCTGATTCACTCAAAGATAAAGATGACATGCCAAATTTCAATACTGTTCCCCCGCATATTCTGCTGGTCGAGGATAACGCCATTGCATTGCGTATGGTGGAATTAATTGCAAAAGAAGCAGGCTGCAGTTTTCAGTCTACCGTCAATGGTGAAGAAGCGCTGGCGCTGGTTAAATCGCATGACTTTGACCTTGTGATTACCGATATTGGTCTTCCGGGAATGTCGGGATATGAACTCGCGATATCGATTCGGGAATGGGAGGAAGGCCTGAAGCAACACGCCATGCCAGTCATTGGTTTGACCGCGCATGCGAAAGCAAAGAATCAATGTATACAGTCAGGGATGAATGATGTGTTTTGCAAACCGTTTAACCTGCAAATCATGAAAACCATTTTGTCTGATTATCTTTCCTATGTTCCCGACCAGACAGGGTTAACCGGAGAACATCAGCCTGGCTTGCCGGAAACGGATGCACAACTATTTGACCTTGAACAATTTCCACTGGTTGACATGGAGCATGCTGTATTGCGAATTGGCAATAAAACCGTGCTGAATGATATGTTGCATCTGATGGCGACACAGGAGATCCCGAATGAGGAACAGTCGCTTCAGAATGCCTATGCGGTTCGCGACTGGAATACCATTGAAAGGCTGGCGCATAAAATGAAAGGGGGGGCTGTCTATTGTGGTACGTTTAGAATGCAATATGCCTGTCAATATCTGGAGCGTTATCATAAATCGGGACGTACAGCGTTACTGGAGCAGTTGTATCAGCAGTTATTGCGCGTTCTACAGGAAACAAGGCAGGCAATTCTTTAATTATATTTAAAAAACTGTTGTCAGGAAGGCAATTTATCCGTATAATTACCTTCAGTTGATGCGGGGTGGAGCAGCCTGGTAGCTCGTCGGGCTCATAACCCGAAG
>CAZDYY010000025.1:0-10638 GCA_964509745.1 uncultured Legionella sp.
GCCAGGCGGGTGACTTTTTCAGTCAGTGTCGTCATATTTTTTCGTATGAACGGAATGCGTGTTGTCGCCAGTTCCTGTTCTATTGCCTTGTCTTTGGGGCGTGCCGGGTTGCCCAGATAAATGTTGCCCTGTTTTAAATGTTTCTTCGGTGGAACGCCTGCGCGAGCGCCCAGAATGACGCCGTCATCAATGCGAACATGGTCGCTAACGCCCACGTTGGCTGCAAAAATCACATGATTGCCGCTGGACGAGCTGCCTGCAATACCCGTAAATGCACACAGAATATTATGTTTGCCCAGTTTTACAGAATGCGCCACCTGTACCAGGTTATCAATTTTGGTTCCTTCACCAATCACAGTAGCACCCAGTGTAGCCCGATCAATCACAGTATTCGCGCCAATTTCAACATCATCCTCGATAAGCACATGACCAACATGCGGTACTTTGACATGGCTGCCGTTTTCAAATGTATAACCAAATCCATCGGATCCAATGACGGTTGAAGCATGGATGCTGACACGCGCGCCAATTTTGGAGTTATTGTAAATGGTAGCCTGCGGGTGAATGGTGGAGTGTTCTCCAATCGTTACGTTATGGCCGATATGAACATGGCTTTTAATGACACAATGATCACCGATACGGCTGCCTGATTCGATGACAACATACGGTCCAATGGAAATATTTTCACCAAGGATAACATCACTGTCAATGACAGCCGTCGGGTGCACACCCGGGGTCGGGATGTGCTCTGGATAAAAATGGCGCAGAAGCTGAATAAATGCCTTGAACGGATTATCAACCTGAATAACTGGCTTGCCCAGATGTTTTACGTCGCTTGCCACCAGGATGGCAGCAGCGTTCGAAGCCTCGGCTTTTTTCAGGTTGTCTGCCCCTTCGGCAAAAATCAGCGCACCGTCTATCACATTGTCAATCGGTGAGAGGGTGGAAATAACCAATTTCCCGTCGCCAACCACAACGCCCTGCACCAGGGCGGCTATCTCATTCAGTGTAGAACTCATCAAGCACCTTTCGGTAAATTACAAAATTTGTCGATTATAACGTGATATGCAGAACGGTTACAAACAATTGCGGGTATGCTTTTTTTCGGCATAGACAGGCCAGGGCATAATCAACATGCACACACACCATCCAGAAAAGTACCACAGCTTTACACTTCCCCCGCTCATGCTGAGGAGGAGCCCTGCGACGTCTCGAAGCATTGCTGGCTGGTCTTCAAAATGTCGTTGAACTCCAGCATCCAGTGTACTTCTATTTGCCTTTCTTTGGTGTGTGTTCTTCTTTTTGATCCGCAGGTTGATATTTGCTCCTCGTCTCTTCTGCAGCTTTTTTAGCCTGCTGCAATTTCGTAGTCCATTCAGGAGCACCGATAGTTTTTTTATACAATTCCTTGACCCTTGTAGAAATGACTTCATCCGTCAAAGCTACCTTTCCGGGCTGCTTTTCTATAACTTTTATCGAGCCATGAATAAAATCAGATATTCTGGCTGGAATTCCCCTGATCGCGAATTCTAAATGATGAAATATTTTCATGATTCCATTAAATAACACAGCGCCGCATTCCTTGGCGTACTCATTGCGACTTGCTCTCAGTTTATCTATAGCACTGATAAGTTCATTAAATTCTTCTGTATGCTTTTCACCCCACTTTTCTCTTGTTCTTCCGAGAGCCAGCAAGTTCGCTCCTTTTTGCATGGCGATTTTTCCATTATCCACATCCTCGCGATTAGTCGAATTTTGAAGTTTAAGATTTTGTACCGCTGATATCATAGTATCAAGCATTTTTTTGTAGTCCATCTTATGAGACGTTGGATTTGTTTGATATTCAACCCCATTTATTCGCAATACATTCAGATTTTTTAATTCTTCGATCAGTTTTCCCTCTGCCTGAAGATAAGGCTTTGTATGCAGTATTTGAAATTCTGTTAATTCCTTTTTTTCCATGATCTTTCTCCTTGATATCCAGGTGTCAACAGCATGCCATCCCGGCATCTGAAACAAGCGGAAGCAGTGCCCTATTACAAGTATAGATTATTTTTTCAGAACCACTCGGCCGTTATCCTGAATGATCTTCACCGTTTTTTGTACAACATAATCGTAGGCTGGGCCTCGGCCCAGCAAATCAATTGCCAACACAATAAATCCCCCATGCTGATTCTTTGATTATCAATAGATCGATGATTAGAGATGTTGGTTTTCCAAGGTCTCAATACCCGTTTTATGAATTTTAGAATTTTGCTGGGCCAAGGCCCAGCCTGCGCGCTCTACGTTCGGGACGAGGTACTTCTTTGGGAGCGTAGCGAGGAAGCTTCTGCTACAGGCCATGTTTCACGTGAAACATCCATCTTTTATAACAAAGCAGGTCATTTCAGCGGGATCGAGGAATGGATTAAGATGGTCAGACTGAATTGCCGTAAGAAAAAACTGGCCTCTGATTTGATTGAGGCAGGTAATAAATCGTTGTAAATGACCCGCATCCAGCTCGGCTGCGATGTCATCAAACAGATAAATACACGGTTTTTCCAGCAGGGAAGCCTGGGCAAGCTTTAAGGCAATTAAAAATATTTTTTGCTGGCCACGGGACAGGGATTGTCTGGCTTTATGTTCGGATGTTTCAAATAGTATATCCGCCTGATGGGCACCGGAATGGGTGTATTGTGCATGCAAGTCACTGGAAAACTGTTCATCAAGAATCGCAGCAAGACCCTTGCCGGTCGCTCTTTTATCCCAGCCCTTAAAATAATGGACGCTACATGGTGTATCCGTTAACTGTTGAAGTAGTGTGACAAAGACGCTTGACCAGTCCTGAAAATAGTCGCTGCGCATAGCATCAAGTTGTGTCGACAGTTCTACAAGCAAATTATTCCATGGGACAAATTGCTGCCGGGAAGCCTTCTGCCGCAATAACGCGTTACGCTGTTTGACAACGCGGCGATAATCCTTCCACAGATCGTGATAGGCAGGTTTCACGTGAAACAAACCCCAATCCAGCAAACTGCGTCTGATGGCAGGACCTTCATCAATAATTTGAAAAATATCCTGATAGAAATCAAGGCAGGGAAGAAAACGGGCAAGCTCGCTGCTGCGCTGGCAGGTTTGATGGTTAAGTTTGACCTGGCTTGCACTGGTTATTGACTTCTGGATGCTCACAGTCTCATCGGTTCGGGTACGGGCAAAAACTGTCAGTTCCTGCTTGCCGTGCTGGATCAGGGCCGATGCTTCCCGGGTGCAGAATGAACGACCGGTACCCAAAAGATATATTGATTCCAGCAATGAGGTTTTGCCACTGCCATTTGCACCAAGAAAGAGATTGAACCGTGGATGCAGGGTCAAACTGGCTGTAGTAATATTTCGAACATGATGAACGTTCAAGTGCGTCAGGCTCATAATTTCAGTTCCAGCCCTGCCCCGTCAATGGATTATATCTTCATGGGCATAATAATATATTGATAATTCTCATCGTTTACGCTCTCAACCAGTATACTGGTATCCGTATTGGTTAACGAGATACGAACCGGGCCTTCCTGCAAATGATTCAACACATCGAGCAAATAACTGGCATTGATACCAATTGAGAGCTCATCTCCCTGGGTTTGCGCAGGTACAGACTCAATCGCCTCTTCCTGCTCCTGATTATTTGCAATTAATGTCAGCTGATCAGCTTGCATATGCAACAACACAGCACGTGACTTCTCATTGGCAAGAATGATGATGCGCGAAAGGGCGCGCTTCAACAGATCCCGGTCAATGATAAGCTGTTTGTCCTGTCCGGTCGGAATAGCACGCAAATAGGGCGGAAAACGCGCTTCAATCAATTTGGATGAAAACGTATACTGGGCGGTCACCAGCTTGAAATGATTGCTTCCTGCGGAAATTGAAATCGTTTCATCTTCAATATTATTTAACAACCGCAATATTTCCTGAACACCTTTTTTCGGAAGCAAAAGACGATGATGGCGCGAGGCAAGCTGTCCCGGCTGGCGATAAATAGCCATACGATGACCATCTGTGGCAACCAGCGTTAGGGATTGTGTGTCTATTTCAACCAGCAAGCCGTTCAAGTAAGCGCGGACGTCCTGCTGCGACATGGCAAAATGAGTGGACTGCAGCATATGAATCAGGGTTGCGCGATTGATGGAAAACTCGACCTCATTGACTTCATCATTTCTGGATGGGTAGTCGTCCGCAGGCAGTGTAGCCAGCCGGAACTGGCTTCGCCCTTCCCGAATACAGACAACACCCTCCCTGAAAGCAATCGTTGGCTGGGCATCATCATCCAGCGAGCGGATAATGTCGGTCATTTTTTTTACAGGAATTGTAATTGTACCCGACTGATTTTGGGAAATGCAGGGCACACGACAGGTAATTTCAATTTCCAGATCAGTCGCCGTCAACAATAATTGATTATCAACCAGCTTTAAAAGAATATTGGATAAAATTGTCAGCGACTGCTTCTTGTCAACGGCACCGGCTACAGTCAGTAGCGGTGTGAGCAATTGTTGCTTGCTGATGGATAATTCAAACATGGTCAACCTCAAGACGATAGTGTACGCATTAAATTTTTGTAATCTTCTGCAAAATCAGAGCCTTCCTGGATCAAATCCTTAACCTTGCGGCAGGCATGAATCACGGTAGTGTGGTCACGACCACCAAAATGATCACCGATTTCAGGCAAACTGTGATTGGTTAGTTCCTTGGCAAGCGCCATGGCCATTTGCCGCGGCCTGGCGATTGATCGACTGCGTCTCTTGGACAGCAAATCCGCAACCTTCACCTTGTAATACTCGGCAACTGTTTTCTGAATATTTTCAATGGTCACCAGCCTGTCCTGAAGGGCAAGCAAATCACGCAAGGCTTCGTTAACAAAATCAATCGTGATTAATTTACCGGTAAAATGGGCATTGGCAATGACACGCCGCAGAGCGCCTTCGAGCTCACGCACATTGGAACGGATACGCTTGGCGATGAAAAAGGCCACTTCATAGGGCAGGTCAATATTGGATTGTTCAGCTTTACTAATCAAAATCGCAACCCGGGTTTCCAGCTCGGGTGGCTCGACAGCCACAGTAAGTCCCCAGCCAAAACGGGATTTAAGACGTTCCTCAACACCTTCAATTTCCTTGGGATAACGATCACTGGTTAAAATAATTTGTTGCTGGCCTTCCAGCAGGGCATTAAATGTATGAAAAAACTCCTCCTGGGAGCGATCCTTTCCGGCAAAAAACTGAATATCATCAATCAGCAGCGCATTAAGTGAGCGATAGAACCGCTTGAATTCATTGATTGAGTTTGTTTGCAGCGCTTTCACCATATCGGCAACAAACCGTTCCGAGTGCAAATAAAGCACTTTTGCATCCGGTTTATTTTTTAAAATAGCATTACCAACGGCGTGCATCAGATGCGTTTTTCCAAGGCCTACACCGCCATATATAAACAACGGATTATATGCATCGCCCGGCCTCTCCCCAACCTGAAGGGATGCGGCTTTCGCCAGCTGGTTTGAATTGCCTTCAACAAATGAATCAAAGACGAATTTTTTATTCAAATAACTGTTTTTGTAATGTTCGGCCGACTTTTTGGTTGATGTTTTGACCTGTGGTGCCTCAATCGCTGTCTCGGCCACTGTTTGTGTGACTGGTGCTGGTTGTGCGGCACGAGTTCCAATCTCTACGCTTACCAGTTTGATATCACCTGCACTGACCTGATTGATTAGCTCAAGAATACGCGGATAAAAGTTTTTCTTGACCCAGTCTACTACAAATCGATTCGGAGCAAGTAAAACAAGCGTGGCATCCACGGTCTCCGCTTGCAGCGGGCGTAACCAGGTATTGAATTGCTGGGCGGGATACTCTTCTTGTAAAAGTCCCAGACACTTCTGCCAGGCAGATGCGGACACAGATTACTCCTTAAAGCCAAATAAAAAAGGTTGCAGCCGACCATTATAACCAAACATCATGATGTTGCGTAGAGTTAATTTGCCAACCACTGCCCTTTTGTGGAAAAATCAGGTTATTCTTGTTTTTATTAGTAGTATATCAACATGGTGATTGATCGCGCCGGCTATCGGCTGAATGTCGGAATTGTCCTGACCAATGAATCCGGCCGGGTATTCTGGGGTAAACGTCAGGGGCATGATGCCTGGCAATTCCCACAGGGCGGGCTTGCCACAGGAGAAACAGCCCTTGATGCAATGTACCGCGAGTTGCATGAAGAGGTGGGACTGGAACGCGAGGATGTTGAAGTGTTGGGCGTAACACGTCGCTGGCTCAAGTATCGCTTGCCAAAGCAATATTTGCGGCACGGCTCCGAGCCTCTGGTCATTGGTCAGAAACAAAAGTGGTATTTATTACGCCTTGTGACCAGTGAGCAAAAAATCCGGCTGGATTTGTACGACTCGCCCGAGTTTGACAGCTGGAGATGGATAGACTATCACGAACCGGCAGAGCAAGTGATTTTTTTTAAAAAACAGGTGTATGTACAAGCATTGAAGGAACTGGAGCACTTGCTGAAACGGCGGCGGGGCCTCTTTGGGGTGAGGCGCAAATCGAGGCACTAGATGTTAAAAATATTAAAACGGATTGTTCAGGAAGTAACGACAGCTGGTCATCTGAAAGATGCGCTGGTTATTCTGGT
Source organism: uncultured Legionella sp. (assembly GCA_964509745.1). Lineage (GTDB taxonomy): Bacteria > Pseudomonadota > Gammaproteobacteria > Legionellales > Legionellaceae > DDPF01. Next base: position 6,652 of record CAZDYY010000025.1, read on the forward strand.
GCAGCGTGTGCGCGAAGCAGTCAATGCTGATGCTGTTTCTGTATATCTGATTGATAACAAGCACGCTCAGTATGTCCTGGTGGCAACCGAGGGATTGAACAAGCAAGCCGAATGCCGTGTGCGTATTTCTCTGGATAATGGTTTGATTGGGCTCGTTGGTCGACGCGAAGAACCGTTTAATGTTGACAATGCCCATGCTCACCCTGACTTTCACCAGATCAATACCCTTGGGGAAGATCATCTGCATGGCTATCTGGGCGTCCCGGTCATTCAACATCGCAAACTATATGGCGTATTAACCGTTCAACAATCCGAAGCCCGCTGTTTTGATGATGAAGGCGAGGCATTTTTAATTACCCTGGCAGCACAACTGGGCGGAATCATTGCCCAGGCCGAGGCGACAGGTGAACTGACACAACTCACCCTGCCCACCCCCGAAGGCGAGGTTAAATCAGATGCCGTACAGATTGAATTAAGCGGCATTGGCAGTGCGCCCGGAGTAGCGATTGGCACGGCAGTGGTGGTTTATCCATCGGCGGACATTGATGCTGTTCCCCGTCAGCAAACGGAAGATACAGAAGATGAAATAACGATGTTTGAATCCGCATTGCAGGCTGCACGCGACAATATGCACCGCCTGGGGCGTCGTATGAAATCCAGCATTGCTGATGAAGAACATGCCCTGTTTGACGTCTATCTGCATATTCTTGATCAAAACAGCCTTGGCGCTGAAGTAACACAGGAGATTCGTCAGGAACACCTGACTGCCCAGGCAGCGCTTGCTTCCGTGATAAAAAAGCACGTACAGCAATTTGAAAGCATGAAAGATGATTATTTGCGCGAACGAGCCAGTGATTTTCGCGACATTGGCCGGCGTGTACTCGCTGAACTGCAATCATCTTTCCAGGATGAAGTCGATTATCCCCGTCGTACCATTCTGGTGGGTGATGAAATTACAGCAGCAGCACTGGCAGAGGTTCCGGAAGGACAACTGGCCGGGGTCGTTTCGGCAAAAGGCTCCAACAATTCGCACGTCGCCATTCTGGCCCGAGCCATGGGGGTACCCACAGTAATGGGGGTACGCGGTTTGAAACTCGAACAACTGTCACGCCGTGCCATGATTGTTGATGGATATTATGGCCATGTGTTTGTTTCGCCATCGAAGACGTTGCTGGCCGAATATAAACAACTGGCCCAGGAAGAGGCGGAGCTGAACCAGAGTCTGGTGAGCCTGCGGGACAAGCCTGCGGAAACGACGGATAAATACTCTATTGCCTTGCATGTCAACACAGGCCTTGCCATGGATTCAGGGTTATCCATGAGCGTAGGGGCGGAAGGGGTCGGCTTGTATCGCTCTGAAGTACCCTTCATGAGCCGTGACAGGTTTCCCTCCGAGGATGAGCAATACATCATTTACCGCCAGACCTTGAAAGCATTTGCACCACGCCAGGTCACCATGCGCACACTCGATATTGGCGGGGACAAGGTCCTGGCCTATTTCCCTGTAGTGGAGGAAAATCCTTATCTAGGCTGGCGCGGAATCAGGGTTACCCTGGATCATCCTGATGTATTTTTATTGCAGGTTCGGGCCATGATGCGCGCCAACGAAGAATTGAATAATCTGCGCATCATGTTACCGATGATCACCACCCTGAGCGAAGTCGACGAAGCCATTTACCTCATCGATCAGGCGTATGCTGAATTACTCGAGGAAGGCTGTCAAATTATCAAACCGGAAGTCGGCGTGATGATTGAAGTACCCGCCGCCGCTTACCAGGCACGTGAACTGGCCAAACGAGTGAACTTTTTATCCGTGGGCAGCAACGATTTAACCCAGTATATGCTGGCAGTTGATCGGAATAACGGACGCGTTGCCTCCCTTTATGACTCGTTACACCCTGCCATGTTGCGCACATTGATGAAAATTATTGAGGGAGGGCACGCTGCCGGGGTAAAAGTCAGCATATGCGGTGAGATGGCCAGTGATCCGCTGGCAGTAGTTTTATTGCTGGCCATGGGTTTTGACACCCTCAGCATGAACTCCTCGGGCTTGCCACGGGTCAAATGGGTGATCAGGAATTTTTCCATGGTCACAGCCCGGAAAATCCTTGCGGATGTGCTTGAAATGGAACATCCCACTGAAATTCGTCTGCATTTGCAAGCCGCGCTGGAAACCCAGGGCCTGGGTGGACTCATCAGGGCGAAGAAATCCTAGAAAACATCTTGAACGGGAACAACCATGTTAATTTATCCAGACATCAATCCAGTCGCTTTTTCCCTGGGCCAACTCAAAGTACACTGGTATGGCATCATGTACCTGCTTGCCTTTACCAGCGCATGGCTGCTGGCACAGTGGCGAGTAAAACACTATGGCCAGGACTGGACCTATGAGCAGGTTGGCGATTTGATTTTTTTTGGCGCCATGGGTGTTATTCTCGGCGGCAGGATAGGGTATATGCTGTTTTACAATACCCGGGAATTAATAAGCCAACCCTTGAGCCTGTTGAAAATATGGCAGGGAGGCATGTCTTTTCATGGTGGTCTGCTGGGTGTTCTGGTGGCAACCATCCTGTTTGCACACAAGGTAAAAAAGCCATTCTGGGCCGTCGCAGATTTTATAGCGCCGCTTGTACCATTAGGCCTTGCCTGTGGCCGACTGGGTAATTTCATTAATGGCGAGCTATGGGGGCGGGTAACCGATGTTCCCTGGGGGATGATTTTCCCGCACGTCGATAATCAGCCGCGACACCCCTCCCAGCTGTATGAATTTGGCCTCGAAGGGGTGATTTTATTTATTGTCATCTGGTGGTACGCCGCAAAACCCAGACCTGCCGGCTGTGTCTCCGGCGTCTTTTTAATCGGCTACGCCCTTTGTCGCCTGCTGGCCGAGTGTTTCCGCGAACCGGATCCACAACTGGGCTATATTGCCTTTCATTGCCTGACTATGGGACAATTATTATCCATTCCGATGCTGCTGGCCGGAATATTTTTATGGTGGACAAAACGCAATGCAAACCTATCTACAGCTCATTGAGCATATTTTACAACACGGCGTGAAAAAAGAAGATCGAACCGGCACCGGTGTGCTGTCAACATTTGGTTATCAAATGCGGTTTAATCTTGCCGAAGCGTTTCCGATGGTGACCACCAAAAAATTACATATGCGCAGCATTGTGCATGAATTGTTGTGGTTTTTAAAAGGTGACACCAACATCGCCTATTTGCGTGAAAATGGTGTAACCATCTGGGATGAATGGGCGGATGAAGCGGGTAATCTGGGGCCTGTTTACGGCAAACAATGGCGCAGCTGGCCAACCGCTGACGGTCGCACAATTGATCAGCTGTCCGATGTCGTAGCACAAATTAAAACCAGTCCGGATTCACGTCGTTTGATTGTCAGTGCCTGGAATGTGGGTGAACTGGATAAAATGGCCCTGCCACCCTGCCATGCCTTCTTCCAGTTTTATGTAGCCCAAAACCGGCTGTCCTGCCAGTTATATCAACGGTCTGCGGATGTGTTTTTAGGCGTGCCCTTTAACATTGCTTCCTACTCCCTGCTGGTACATATGGTGGCCCAGCAATGCAATCTTGAAGCAGGCGAGTTCATCTGGACGGGGGGTGATTGTCATTTATATACCAATCACCTTGAACAGGCTCGCACACAATTGCAACGTGAACCAATGCCCTTGCCGCAACTGCACATCAAACGCAAACCTGCATCCCTGTTTGATTACCAGTTTGATGATTTCGAGTTCCTGAATTATCAATCCCATCCGGCAATCAAGGCACCTATTGCGGGTTGAGATGCATCGCTATCAAGACTCGATCAGGCTGTTTAACACCTGTTTTGAAACATCACATAACACCCGGCTGGTCTGCGGTGATGACGAGCCGATCTACCTGCCGGCCGATGAACATCGCCCACACCATGTCATTGTATTTGCACACGGGTTTTTCAGCAGTGCATTGCATGAATGCGCACACTGG
>CAZDYY010000026.1:0-10626 GCA_964509745.1 uncultured Legionella sp.
CGAATATACCAAACAGTACACTAGCGGAGTTATATGATGTCGATTGAGACGTTGATTAAATCAATTAATGATGAAGTGATTGAGTGCGGTGAGAGTGGGCCTGTTACCGCCACGTTAGAGGAAATCACCCAACTAAAAGACCATCTTTTCTCAGAGTATAAATTTCAATTACCTGACGCAATGGAGCATCTGTTATCACTGTCAAATGGAATCCTTTTCAATGGGCTAACCATTTGGCCTACACGTAAGTATTGGTTGTTTCATGAGTCTTTTACAGAAGCCAATACCCATTTAAGGGAATCTTTTAACAAGGAATTTATATATTTTGGAACTAGAGATGAAGAACTCTATATCTATAATCTTGTCGCTCAACAGTATCAGGCCATAGAATACGTCGGCGAGGCTGAGTGGAATACTTTTCCAACTGCGCAGTCTATGTTTGAATTTATGTTATCTCGTGCACTTGATTAAAAGGAATATCCTATGACTGGTCCGTCATATGCCCACCCAATGCTTGAGCCAATTAATTATAATTTGGATCCTGCACAAGCAAGTCAGTATTTTTCAGGAGATGTGCTGAAAGTCTATAATTTGCTATGGCATGCGGCTGTTGCCACGCACGTAGAAGGTCCGGTTGTTCGTGAGCACTCCTTATTCGCGCCACTCTCCATTAATGCAACCTTATGTGCTAATTGGACTGAATTACTGGAACCGGGTTGGACCCTTTTTCTTCCGCAAGAACCCGTTGATTCTGCAAATGCCAACTACCATCAGTCAACCACCAATGCTAATCAGGCCTTAACGCCTTTCATGCCGTCATACAACCCGGATTTATTACAACATCAACAATTCAAAAACGATTTGCCTCTGTCTATTAACCAAACTACATCAAAGGGGGTAAGCGTAAAAGAGGTCCTGCCAAAAGAGATGACTTATTCTAACCTGCTACAGCAAATGGCAAGCTTTAAAGTTGCCCGCCCATCAACTTATGCTAGCAGGCTTGAGGCGACTATAAAAAATGGATTACTGGGAGAAAATAATGGTGCCATTTATTTAACTGCAAATGGGTACAATATTCTAGAAAAAATCGCTCAGTTACCCACTGATGAACAATTAAATAAAAATACCTCTTATGCGATCGAAAAGGCCATTGATGCAATAGAGCAAAATCCCCAAAAAGCCGGCGCCTGTCTGAATGATTTTTGTGAAAAAATATTAAATAAATCCAGCAAACTATCCTCATGGTTGGATGCTCTCGTTATAGAGGGTGAGACATTACAAGAAATCTCCGATAGGGCATATAATGCTTACCCCGAAATATTACATGAGCTTGGAAGCAAAACGACCCTTACGTCAACTCAGGGAATGTACGACCTAAATTTGCTGGATATTTTAACCAAAGAAAATACCTCAAACGCAATAAAATATACCGAGCATGCATGGGATGATTACAGTTTTGAATCGAAATCCATGCATATTCAATATATAGGTCGATTACATACTCGCAAGGCAAGACGACTGACAGTGGAAAAAGAGCAAATTTTTTCAGAGCACATCAGAGATTATCAACAAATAACAAACTACTGCTTTGTTCAAACTATTCCATACTATAGTGCAGTAGAATTAATTCAATTTTCAGTATTAACCGATCGAACACAGGGGGCGATCCAACTGGAGAATATTAATGTGCACTATTCTTTTTCTGAGCTATCTATTCTGGATGGTGAAATGGACATCCAGGAAATTAAGATGGAAATCAAAAGTAACCTTGGTGAGTTTTTGTTACCGAATGGTCTTTATCTATATGGCCCATATCAAGCAAATGATATTGAAATAGCCTTCTGTTAGATAATTATTCAATGGCCGTGATTCCTTTTCCATTGAAAAAAAGTTGACGAGGAATTTTGTCATTCATTCTACAATCAATTGAATGTTTGAATCCGCTCAGATCCGCTCAGATCCGCTCAGATCCGCTCAGAAGTCAGGATAGATACTTTTCAACCAAAAACCAAGCGGTCATACGGGCTTGGCCGTGAGAACCAATTATCCCCATCTTTTTTAACTTTGTTAAATCTCTGCGCAGTGTACTGTCAGGTATTTGTTTTGCTAGTTGTTGATTGATTTCTTTGAGCGATAATTCTTTTGCGCGCTCAAGAATATTAATTATTTCTTTTTGACGAGCCATTAATTCGGATTGTTTAAATAGTTCTGTAGATGACTCTGTAGACATAGCAATCCCATGCTCGGTGACCATAGGAATACTATCTTCAGTGGTCATCATGTTTGGACCACTATATTCCGGGACTTTGATTGTAGTACGGAATACATCGCCTTCGATCAGTTCAGGATCCATGCCGCCATAAATTTTTCCATAACGCATTAATTTTCTGGTGCCTGATCCTAACTCGTCTGCTCGGTGAATTTCACGAAAGAAAGCGCCTATCACCGGGTTTTTGGGAAATGGTGTGAAGGTCATCGGATTCAGTACACCAAAGCCGTGAGGTTTGTTGGCATTCTCGGTGCGCACCTGTCCATATTCAATGATTAGCTTGGCAGGAAATGCATTGGTGTATTCTCGATGAATGAGAATATTGGAAGCTACTTCTCGAAAAATTGTATCTCGAAGGCTGATTCGATCAGTTCCTTCAAGATAGAAAGGATCTGCTAAGTGTTTTTGTACAAAAGCGATAATACGGTCATAGCTTTCAAGTAAATTAGTTCGAACCAGATCACGGTCGTCATAACGGTCAAGATTGACCTTGCGTAAAATTAAATCAGTACGATGGTGCGGAACTGTTGAAAGTATAAGTTGGTCAGTACCCAGCAACAAAATGCCTGCCAGAGTAACACCTTTTTTTTGTGTTTCAGGATCAGTCTGATAGAGTTGGGCACTTTGAATGAGTTCCATGTCATTCATTTGCGACCAAGGATGACCGGCTGTCCAGACACTTGCCAGTTTACGGCAATGATCTATTAAATCTTTGCGCAGATCTTCGAGCCCTACATGAGAATATACTTTATTTTCAGAGTAGGTTGCTTGTTTACGCGCATAAAGGCGGGCAACTTGAGCGGTGTGATCCGTGATGTCCAAATCACCATCTTCATTTCGATCATAAATTCGTCCATTACAGCGATGAACTTGTGAGCTTTCAGGCACATAGATCTGCAATAGTATTTTGTCATCAACCCTTGCTTCATGGATAGATAGGTAGGCGGGGGGATAAATTTTTTGTGGATTATTAATAGCGGTAACAAAATCTTTTTTAATTTTTACAATGGCACTTGGCGTAATACCTTGAACGGATCCGGAATCCTGGACGCCAAGCAAAATGGTGCCACCATGCCGGTTGAGGAAAGCACATACGGTTTCATAGACACTACGGTTAATTTGATCCTGACAGGTTTTGAATTCCAGTGAAATTCCTTCACCTTGTCGGATCAATTCTAAAAGTTGCTTATCGTGCATGTCCATTTGTGCCTTTTACTCCAAGACAATTTAATCATTCATAATGACTCAAATCTGAGTCGCTAATATTGGGCTGTGATCGGAGAACGTTAGGGCTGAAGTATTCATCTTTTCGCATTGATTTTCAATAAGTCCTTCAATACATTTCGCCCAGTTCTCAAGTGCATCCTTACGTTGTGGCAGCATTTCATTCTTGTTATACGTTGCCATAATTCGGGGCATTTTATGGCCCAAACACTTTTCAATGACCACGGGATCAACTTGTAACGCTTCACCTAGTTGAGTTGCGAATGTTCGGCGCAGATCATGTGCTGTCCACTCGGGGATTCCAACTCTATTCTGAATACGCCTAATGGCTCTGGGTAAAGCATTTTCGTCAAGAGAATGGTCAGGAATCATGCCGGGAAGTACAAAAGGGGAGTCGCTGGTTGCTTTTAATTTTTCAAGTATGGATTTGGTCAGATCAGTTAAATGGATTTTAACGGTGATGGCGCCTTTGGTATGTTCGGGTGGAATTGTCCATAATGAGTTTTCAAAATCAAACTCTCTCCATTTGGCCAATCTAATTTCTGCGGTTCTGACACCAGTCAGTAAAATCATTTTGATGGCTGTTCTGGTTTGCAAGAACATTTGGCATTTGTCACTATCAAGGAATTGCCAAAGGGTTTTGATTTCCTTCAGCGATAAAAAGCGTTCACAGGGTTTTTCCAAACCACCAATATCGCGTGCACGTATACTCATCGCAGGGTTTTGTTGCATACTGCCACGGCTAACTGCGTAATTGAATGCTTGTTTTAAAGAGCCCAACACACGGTTTGCATGAATAGGGGCACCGCGTTGGACAATGGTATCCATGGCTTTTGTGATGTCCATGGGTTGGAGTTTATCCAATTCCATGTTGCCCAGAAGGGGGATGATATCTGCATCAATCTGCTGTTTGATTTGTAAAGGCTTTTTACGGTTTTTTTCAATATATCCTGTGTACCATGCCAGGACTAATTTTTCGACTGTATGTATTTCGCGATTGTTTTCCTGCTCGATGAGTTGTTTTGGATTGGCGCCAGTGCGGCGTATATCCCTTAATTCATTAAATCGTTTTCTGGCTTCGGCAAGACTCATGCCAGGATAATGGCCCAAAATGATGTAGTCTTTTTTGTTATCGATTTTATATCGATATATCCAGCTTTTGGTACCGGCGGGGTAAACCAGAATGCCAAATCCGCCACCTTCAAACTTCTCCAGCCGTTTATCTTGTGGTTGTAATCGTTTAATATACGTGTCAGTAAAATTGTTCATTGTCAGTCTTCCTGAAAGCATTTCAATGGGCACTTTAGTGGGTACTTTTTACTGTGCTTAAATGAATTTTAAAGTTATCGTTTGAACCTTAGGATAACGCTATAATCCATACGTAGCAAGGGATGTTTGACTGATTTGAACTTTATTGATATTGATTGAAACCCGTAAAACAAAGTTTCGTAATCAATAGGCCCGCGGTTCGATTCCGCGCAACGGCACCAGTACTGGCAAGGGTTTTTTGGGTTTTTGAAAAGTTCTTTTTGTTCATGTGTCGAATATGTGTCGAAGTCTGAAGGTATAATAACGGAATAAATAGAGATGGAAATATTAATTAGTCCCTGGGTAACATTATTTATTGGTTTAGTTGGAGCCGCTGCTTGGTTTTCTCCATATATTGATAAACGGTTCTTTTCTAAACCAACCCTACGTGGTCATCTTATAAGTAATCATCTTAATCAAGGGAAATTTAATAACAAAAATGGTCTCATGCATTTTCTTGCGATAAATGTTACCTCATTACATAACAGTTTTAATATTAAGACGACTAATATTCGGATTTGGTATAAAAATGAACCTACGGAATATAAAGGTAAGCAATTTTGGGCTAGATATAATGAGTGGGTTGACACCGCAGGTGATAAATTAAGACTGGATATTAAACCAGAAGATTCTTTGTTGTTTGTAGGTACAATTCCTCAAAACATTACAAAGACAATTTATTTGACATTTTTCGTTGATAAGGCGCAACCTGCATCGATAGAACATTGAGGCAGGAATAAATGAGTGATGTTGTAGAGTACGACCAGCTGGTTGCGTTTTTAAAACAGGCCAGCGTGTTTGAAATTTATCGAATGTCTGCTGCCATACAAAATGAGCTGGAAAACCCGCAACGGCTCTTGAGGGTGAATAACAAAATAAAAGAAGGTGACTTGATTGAGTATTATGATGCGAAAACCAATACTTTCATTAAAGCCATTATTATTCAAAAAGCACTCAAAAATGTGATTATTTAGCACGTAACTGATGGTCGACGATGGCAAATCCCTCTGTATTGGCTAAAAATTGATAGCCGGGAATTTGTTTTTGAACGTGCAGCACGTGGGCTCAATAAAAACGAGGTCAAGGTGGGTGATATTGTTGGGTTTTACCATCAAAAATATCAAGAAGACATCACGGGTCGCGTTGAACGGCTGAATCAAAAAACGGTTTCTCTCATTACCCCGGCAGCAAAACGCTGGAGAGTACCATATCAACTTTTATATCCTGTTATCGATGGACAACAAATAGAGGCGATGCAACGCGTGGAATTTCAATCAGAAATAGGTGATTTGGTCTGAGAAAAGACAGTTACGCAGTTTTATTGGTAGGACACACTCAAACACCTTTAAAATCAACTGGTGCGTATCCCGATAAACCGGTAGTGTCGTGTAAAGCGCCATGGTGTAATCTCAAAAAAATTTGTCGACCGCTTCGCGGTTTTACCAAAGGCCACTATCGTGGCCTAAAACAAAAGGGATAAAGGGATTAAGGGGTAAAAGCCCGAGCACAACGCACCCTAAGCGGGCCGCCCTTACCGCCAATGCTCTGGCCGCCGCTGCTGAAGAACTGGACCGACGCAAAGGTGGAACTCGCCTCGGTAGAGCTCCAGTAGCTGCCACCGGCGAACCCCCCAATGGCGGCTTTATTTGTAAAAAGACAATTCAATTGTCCTGATGAAGCGGTATTGTTTCCTGCTGGCAAAAACCAGCCCGTCGTAAAACCGCCTGTGGTGGTATAGGCATTACATAAACCTGCGGCGTACGTTGTTCCTGCACCCAATGCGGTTACAATAGTCGTTGTGTTCCCCGCTCCATCTGTGGTACTCGTGGCATTAGTTGTTGTGCCATTGCCACCCCATTCAATACCCGTGCTATTATCAGCCGCGGGTACCACCAGGTTATTTCCAGTGTTCATGCAGCCAATCACACCACCATCCGCAGGGTCTCCTATCGCCGCAGTGGTTTTTAGCTGAAAATTCTGCGTGCCAATCGCGGATGTTGCCGTGCATTGTGTGCCGCTCGAACAATCAATTTCCACACAGCAAAAACTGGGGTTGGTGCCACAGGAGCCCGTGAAATCCGCTTGAGGGGTGTTGTTGTTGGTGCTTTTCAAGAATATGGCTACGGAATGCATGTTGGACATGGTTAAAGGGATGTTGTTGCCTACGCTGAACGTGGATGTGGCATTGAGATTAAAGGGGGTGCTGGTATTAATTGAAAATGACGTGCCATCGGGTGTGGTATACGTGCCTGCTGCCGCTGCACTGCAGTTGGTTGACGTGAAATACTTGAGCGTGACCTTGGAGACGCTTGATGCGTCGGTGCCACTACTGGTGTTCGTGACTTGTTGAAAGGTGGCCGTTGCCGCCATCGGGCCACTTAAGTCTTCGGGAGGCCCATAGGTCAGTAAATCATCAACCGTCGGGGTTGCATAGCCGATAGTGGCCGTGAAGCTCATGCTCATGAGTAGGACAAAACCCATGCCCAACCATCGCCGTGTAAATTGAAAAAGGTTGTTCCGTGTCATAAATAGCTCCCGGTCAATTAAGACAATAATCCACTGTTCGATTCGGGAACGTTCGTCGCCCCACCCTGGATATCACGTGGCTCAAGAAAAAGAGATGTTTTGGGTTTTTGATAGATAGGTTTATTCGAGGAATTTATTTTTTCATTGATAATATCAGCTGATTGCTGATTGCCATGCATCTTAAGTCCTGTTAAACATATAGCGCAATACATCGACATGAAATAACCTGTCGTCCGTTACTAATTTAGTTTTTATCATGTCATCATAAATTTCAGGATAAGGCAAGTCTTTTAAAATAAATTTTAACGCCCCTTTTTGATATAACGCTTGACATTTTGGCATCGTGCCTGGCAAGATATCACCGCATTTTTTGTGGGTATTGAATAATTGTGAGGGAACATGCTTTGCGAGATATCGACGCATCAATAAACGGTTTTGTCCCTGCCGTCGTTTTTGTTCGGGGGGTAGTGCGAAACAATACTCAACCAGGGGTGGGTATAATAAAGGGTATTGATACGTAAACCCCATGTTTCTCGCAACAACGGCACTGTATTCAATGCGCAATGGTTATATATAAGGCCTTGTATCATTGCGCTGAATTTGGAAGCAATCAGCTCTGGGTTCGCCCCAAGGCAATGTTTTTTGAAGATGTCATTCATAATGGTCATCGTGTGCCACGTTTTCAAAGGGTCGATGGATAGGCACCTTTATTTAGGTATTTGTTTTGAGGTTATGATTATGCCTGGAAGTAATGCTAATCTGTTCTGTTTTTTTTCCGGTTTTGCTCATCGTGTTATTGATCTACTGAATTATAGAAATGACTTTGATCGTGGGTTAGTGTTCCTTGATTGTTATGATCGAGGCGAACATGATTTTTCGGTCGGGGACTATATTCAACTTAATGGTGTGCTTTTTGAGGTTGTTGAAACGTCTGGTTCATATTTTACAGGTTCCAGCACAATGGAGTTATTGAATAATACCTCTATCAACAGGGCAAAACCGGGGGATAGATTAACGTTAGGCATATTGGCCGACAAGGACTTGGCACATGATCAAATGTGGATGTTGCACCCGTCAGCATCAGGCGAAGTGACTTATAAAGACTATTCAGTTCTGGATGGCCATGAGCATATGTTAAAACTAGACTTCGAAGCACCAATTGAAATGGCATCTTTGATACAGGATGGTTGTCATTTAGGTTTGTCTGGTTCAAGTCTGACAGCCAGAGACGTTGTAATGGATGGACCTTTAATTAAATTTTCAATTTATTGTGGAAGGGAAACTCGTGAGCAAACACAATTCAATCAGGATCTTCGTCCTGGTACACGAGTTAATATCACCGAACCTGCTGGAATAGAAAACAGGCTGAATCCATAAAAATCAAAGCCCCAACCGGGGCTTTAAAAATACGAAAACACATATATCAGTCCCTGTGCTTCCACCGAAAAATAGTCGTTGACAAACAAATCCCGAGAAAACGCCTCGCGATCGAAATATCCCGCCAGATAATCCGGTATCGCATCGCTATAGCAATCTTCGAATAACGATTGAGCAAAATCCACTTCACAATCCCATGCGCCGTGATAGTGATCCTCCAAACACCGCTTGGCATCATCGATTGAGTATTCGCTCATCAGGGCAGCCCCCAGTTCTCCATGTTCACCGATAAAGTCGGCCATCTGGGCGATGGTTTCAACGCATTCATATTCATCAATTCGCATACTGCTGAATCCTGAATAATCATGAATCCCCCATTCCTCAGACCCTTGAATTGGACTCTTTGCCAGCATGTTGTTGATGTCGTGATAAATCCCGTCAACACCTTGCATGGCATTAATCCATTTTCCGTGAAGGTACCCGCAGTTGTAAGCAGCAAGGCAAGCCACATAGATGTGTGGTGTATCCATAATGTGTTCTCCATTGATTGATTAAAAAAAAATCGCACAACAGAGAAGCACTCGCACAGCAGTGATTTCTGTTGTGCGAAAGTTCGGTTTCATGTTAACCCGCAGCAAGTCTCAAAGGATTTGAGCGTTTTTTGACATGATTAATCAAGGCACTGAGTTTTTGCAAACTCAAATCAGCTTGTTGAATGTCATCCAGTGATAATTGCCGGCTCACGCCATGCAGATCATTTATGCACCAGGCCAATTCATACAGCAGATGTTCGATTAATCCAGAATCCTGTTTTTGCATGGTCACTCTCCAGAACAAAGAAGGGGGAACTGAACCCGTCAGGGAAGGTGAGTCCCCTGTGGGTTATTGCAAAGTAAATCCGTGATATTCCCGACTAAACGCTCGGCCACAGGATTAGGGAAAGAGGGTGGCAGTCACAAGACCCCGAAGAGTTTCACCAGAATTGCACTGGTTCGTCAGTTGTGTTGAGTACAAACTATCAGGACAAAACATAAAATCAAGCACAATTATATTGTGTTATCAAATGAACCTGATTGAATAAATGATGATTTATTAATTCGGTACAGCACATGGATTGATAATGGATGATCGGCTGAAAGTTTTGGGTGAGCAAAATTTCCTCCTGAATCATGTGTCATGGAAATTCGATTCATTACTCGCCTTGAACGCACATTTTCGGGTACGGTGAAGGCAACGATTTCATCAAGTGCACATTTGTTAAAGCCAAAATCAAGAACGGCTTTTGCTCCTTCGGTTGCGTAACCAAATCCCCAATATTGTGAGCCAAGTCGCCAACCTATCTCAACCGCCGGAGAAAAATGCGCTGGCAGATTAAAATAATTGAGCCCGATAAATCCAAGTAGTTCACCTGTTTCCAGCAATTCTGCTGCCCATAGCATGAAACCTCTGTCCTGCAATTGCTGATTTTGATATTTAAAAAAATCCTGAATCTGCTCATGACTCATCGAATTCGCTAAAAACTCGATAACTTTTTTGTCCTGATTGATTTGAAGGTAGGATTCGATATCAGATTCTTGCCATGTTCTGAGACATAATCTTGGTGTTGTGATGGATATCATGGGGCAGCACCTGAGTTAAGGGCAGAGTATTTTACGTATCACGTGTAAATATTTCAATTTAACTTTTGGATTATCCCAAATAAATTCTGGTAATCGCCAGCCTGGAATGGCCTAATGACTCGCTTATGATCATTCGCACCCGGTAATCGATGGCACGTTCAACTGGATTCAGTGACTTTGCAGGCTTGCCTCCATCAATAGGGCAAACCAATCCCTTACCCTGTGGATCAAATTGCTTCGTCAACTCATGATATCGCCGTTGGGCATAGGCATGGCGCAGGCCATGGCATTTACTGAGTCCCA
>CAZDYY010000027.1:0-2871 GCA_964509745.1 uncultured Legionella sp.
GGTTTCAAGCTATTCTTGTCGATGAGTTTCAGGATACCAATACAACCCAGTACGCCTGGATTCGACTGCTTGCCGGGGATCATGCCATGGTCATGGCAGTTGGTGATGATGATCAATCTATTTATGGCTGGCGAGGCGCCAAAGTGGAGAATATCCAGCGATTTTCCCAGGATTTTGTGGATACACAGGTGATTCGGCTGGAACAGAATTACCGCTCGACTTCAACGATTCTTGATGCAGCAAACGCCCTGATCGCACATAACGGTTCACGAATGGGAAAAAATCTCTGGACTGACGGGCATGCCGGTGAAAAAATTGTGGTTTTCAGTGCCTTTAATGAACTGGAAGAGGCGCGTTTTGTTGCCGACAGGATACAAACGGAAATCAGTCGCGGCAAAAGTGCAGACGATATTGCCATTTTATATCGTTCAAATGCCCAGTCACGTGTGCTGGAAGAAGCCTTGTTGCGGGCAGGCATTGCCTATCGAATTCATGGCGGCGTGCGATTTTTTGAGCGTGCGGAAATCAAGGATGCGCTGGCTTATTTACGCTTGTTGTCCAATCCGGACGATGATACCGCATTTGAGCGGGTAGTGAATTTCCCCACACGCGGAATTGGTGAAAAAACGCTGGATGATTTGCGTGCTCTTGCACGAAGCGAACAGAAATCCCTGTGGCAGGCTGCTGCGCAATTAATTGATTCGCGTCAATTACCCGCGCGTGCATCTACCGCACTGGCAGCATTTATTACCCTGATTGAACGCCTGCAGCAAAACACCGTAGATCTTGAACTGGATGAGCAAATTACAGAAACCATTACGGCCAGTGGCTTGTACGCACATTTTGAAAAATCAAAAGTCGACAAGTCAGAATCCAGGCTGGAAAACCTGAAGGAACTGGTGAGTGCGGCGAAACAGTTTCGTTATGAACAAACAGATGAAGATGAGTTGCCTCTGCTGGTGGCGTTTTTGTCCTATGCTTCGCTGGAAGCGGGTGAGATGCAGGCGGATGAACATGAACGACATGTGCATATGATGACCTTGCATGCTGCCAAGGGTCTTGAATTTCCGGTGGTGTTTCTGGTGGGGCTGGAAGAAGGACTGTTTCCCGGTAAACAATCGATGGAAGAACCGGGGCGCATGGAGGAAGAGCGCAGGCTTTGTTACGTTGGCATGACGCGTGCCATGGAAAAACTGGTGTTGTCCTATGCTGAAGTGCGCCGACAATATGGGCGTGAAGAATACCATCGACCATCCCGGTTTTTGCAGGAAATACCCGCTGAATTGCTGGATGAAGTGCGGGCAAAAGCGAGGTTTCAGGCGCCTGCGATTGTATCTGCAACAAGGTCGTCCCGGGCGTTTGCAGCAGAAGAGTCAGGTTTCAGGCTTGGCCAGCAGGTGAGTCATGCCACGTTTGGTCAGGGGGTGGTGCTGGCTGTAGAAGGCAGCGGTGCCCATACCCGGGTTCAGGTGAAATTTGCAGAGCATGGCAGCAAGTGGCTGGTGCTGGCATACGCGAATTTGACTGTGTGAAAGGCAAGTGCTAGGGTTGCGTGTGTAATTTAATTCAAGGGAGAAATACATGAAATTAACAAAGGTATTAACGATTAGTGCATTAACCAGTGTTATGGCTGCACCTGCAGTGATGGCAGACAATGCGGTATCGCCAGAGCAAAAAAAACAGTTTGAACAAGTCATCCATGATTATCTGGTGACGAACCCTGAAGTGTTGATGGAAGCATCACAAGCTCTGCAGGCGAAACAACAGCAAGCCATGCAGAAAGAAGCCAAATCAGCGATTGCACAAAATGCCAGTCAATTACTGAATGGAAAGCTGGCTGTAGCAGGTAATCCTGCAGGTGATGTGACCATTGTTGAGTTTTTTGATTACCAGTGCATTCACTGTAAAAAAATGAAGCCGGTTATCAGTGAATTGCTCAAAAAAGATAACAATATTCGTGTAGTGTATAAAGAGTTCCCGATTTTCGGCAAAAACTCTGAATTAGCGTCCCGCGCAACACTGGCTGCGGCAATGCAGGGTAAATATGCTGCGATGCATGATGCGCTGTTGCAAACAGACAAGCGTCTGGACAAGGACGTGATCATGGAGCTGGCAAAATCAGCTGGTCTTGATGTGACTAAATTGCAAGCGGATATGGACAGCAAGGCGATAACCGAAGAGCTGGATGCCAATCGTGCGCTGGCTGAAAAAATGCATCTGATGGGTACACCGGCCTTTGTTGTATTGTCTACACCAAAAGGCGTGCTGAAAGCAGGTGCTGAAACTGCCTTTATACCAGGTGGCGCCAGTGCTGAAGCGTTGCAGGCATTGGTTAACAAGGCTGCTGAAGCAGGAAAGTAAATCAGGTACGCACAGTAGTTCGTTGTCCCGGACATGGTTCGGGACATCGTCGTCTATTCAAAGGTCTATAATACATGTCATTACCAAAAACATTCCAGGATATCATTTTAACCTTGCAACAATTCTGGGCGACACAAGGTTGTGTCCTGTTGCAACCTCTGGACATGGAAGTAGGAGCGGGTACGTTTCATCCCGCAACATTTTTACGAGCCATTGGACCAGAACCCTGGTCGGCTGCCTATGTGCAACCCTGCCGCAGGCCAACTGATGGCCGGTACGGCGAAAATCCGAATCGATTACAGCATTACTATCAGTTTCAGGTGGTACTGAAACCGTCTCCACTGGAAATCCAGAACATATACCTTGATTCCCTGCGTGCACTGGGGATTGATCCACTGGTGGATGACATTCGCTTTGTTGAAGATAACTGGGAATCGCCCACACTGGGTGCATGGGGGCTGGGCTGGGAAGTCTGGCAAAACGGCATGGAAGTGTCGCAATTTACCTATT
>CAZDYY010000027.1:2881-10607 GCA_964509745.1 uncultured Legionella sp.
CAGCAAGTGGGTGGACTGGCTTGCAAACCTGTGACGGGTGAACTGACCTATGGGCTTGAACGTCTGGCTATGTCAATTTTTGGGGTGGACAGCATTTTTGACATTCCATGGACACATACACCGCACGGGGTCGTCACTTATGGCGATGTGTTCCGTCAGAATGAAGTGGAAATGTCGGCTTATAATTTTGAACAAGCCAATGTCGAGGTATTGTTTCAGCAGTTCGATTATTATGAAGCCGAATCGCAAAAACTGGTTGCCTTGCAATTGCCATTACCTGCATATGAAATGGTGATGAAAGCATCGCATGTGTTTAATTTGCTGGATGCCCGGCATGCGATTTCTATCACGGAACGACAACGGTATATCTTGCGCGTGCGACAATTATCCAGAGCTGTTGCCCAGGCTTATTATCAAGCGCGCGAAGCCCTGGGCTTTCCTATGCAGGTGTCTCATGTTGAATGATTTATTAATTGAAATTGGTTCAGAAGAATTGCCGTCTGGCGCGGTTAAACCCCTGGTTGATGCGCTCACTGCCAATATCGTTGCAGCAATGGCGAAAGCAAACCTGTCGCATGGAGACGTGCGCAGTTTTGCTACCCCCAGACGTTTGGGCGTGTTGATACGTGATGTGCAGTCGGAGCAGGAAAGCCAGAACATCGTTCGTCGCGGTCCGGCAAGTGCGGCGGCACTGGATGCTCAGGGACAACCCACTCAGGCTCTGCTGGGATTTGCCCGATCCTGTGGTGTAAGCGTTTCAGAACTGACCACAACCAAAACAGATAAAGGCGAATGGTGGAGTTATGAATCCACTCAGGCAGGTGCCAGAACAACCGATTTATTGCCGGCCATGATGGCGGAAGCCATTGCCGGGTTGCCAATTGCCAAACCCATGCGATGGGGGGATGGCGATACCGAGTTTGCACGTCCGGTTCACTGGGTTGTATTGTTGTTTGGCAATGACGTGGTGCCTGCAAAATTACTGGGTGTGAATACAGGCCGGGAAAGCTTTGGTCATCGATACCATCATCCACAGGCCGTTACAATTTCGTCCCCCCGGCTATACGAGTCGCTTTTGCGTGATGCGTTTGTTGTGGCTGATTTTGATGCGCGACGTCAGGAAATCATCGACCAGGTGCATCTACTCACCAAAGATCATGAACGCATTGCGGTGATGCCCGATGATCTGGTTGATGAAGTCACGTCTATCGTTGAATGGCCGCATGCGCTCATGGCCAGTTTTGAACAGGCATTTCTTGATGTTCCGCCGGAAGCCTTGATTGCTGCCATGCAATCTCATCAAAAATGTTTTGCATTGCGTGATAGTCAGGATCACCTCTTGCCGCAATTTATAACCATAGCCAATATTGTCAGCAGCAACCCGAAGCAGGTGATTGCAGGCAATGAAAGTGTGATGCGTGCCAGGTTGAGTGATGCTGCATTCTTTTTTCATCAGGATAAAAAGCAGCCGCTTGGTCATCACCGGGAAGCTACTGCAAAGGTGTTATTTCAGCAGAAGCTCGGTACACTGGCTGACAAGTCCATGCGTATGCAGGGTTTTCTGGAGCATTTCGCAGATGTGTTCATGCTGGATGTTTCTCTGGCCCAGCGTGCGTCTGAATTAAGCAAATGTGATTTGATGACGGGGATGGTCGGTGAATTTCCTGAGTTACAAGGATTGATGGGGTATTATTATGCCCTTGTCGATGGGGAATCGCCTGATGTGGCACTGGCCCTGAATGAACAGTATATGCCTCGCTTTGCAGCGGATTCATTGCCACAGTCACCGTTAGGTCTGGCCATGTCGCTGGCAGACAGGCTGGATACCCTGGTGGGTGCGTTTGTGATTGGACAAAAACCAACCGGGGCAAAAGATCCGTTTAAACTAAGACGTCATGCACTTGCAGTGGTGCGGTTGCTAATGTCTGTGACAGAGCCAGTGAACCTGTCGACATTAATTAGCCAGACACGACATATTTATGGTACCAGTTTACCCGATGCTGGTGAGGCACTGGCTGAGTTGCGTTCATTTATTCTTGACCGGTTGCAATCATTTTATCAAACTCAGGGAGTCTCTGCTGATATCGTGCATGCAGTACGTGCACGTCAGGATGACTGGTTGTTTGATCTGGATAAACGCGTCAGGGCACTGCAGGATTTTATTCTGTTGCCTGATGCGCAGGCGTTATCTGCAGCATGCAAACGGGTAAATAACTTGCTGCAGCATGCTGCGTTGCAGGGTGTCAATCAACCGGTTGAACCGTCGTTGTTGAAAGAGTCAGAAGAGCTTGCCCTGTTTGAAAAAATCCAGGCTGTTGAGGGGCTGGTTGCATCACAATACAGTTCGGGCAATTATGGCAAGATCCTTGGTGAACTGGCCAGTTTGCGTGGGCCCGTGGATGCATTTTTTGAGCATGTGATGGTGATGGTGGACGATACAGCGATGCGCAACAATCGATTGCACCTGCTGGCGCGCTTGCAGCGTTTGTTGCAAGGTGTGGCAGATATTTCCCTGTTACAGACGGTATCATGACAAAATTAATCATTCTGGATCGCGACGGCATTATCAATCAGGATTCGATGCACTATATCAAATCTCCTGATGAGTTCATTCTGATCCCGTCCAGCATTCAGGCCATTGCGCGCCTGACTGCTGCCGGGTACAAGATTGCTGTGGTGACAAACCAGTCTGGTATCTCGCGCGGCTTGTATACCGAACAAACGCTGGCGGCGATCCATGCGAAAATGCGTGCAGAGGTTGAGGCCGCCGGTGGACACATTGATGTCATTGAATTTTGTCCACATATGCCTGATTCAGGTTGCCCCTGCCGCAAGCCGCAGCCTGGTATGCTGCATGCCGTTGCCAAATACTTTGATTGCTCATTGATAAACGTGCCCTTTGTTGGCGACAGGGTGTCTGATATCCAGGCTGCAGAAGCAGTTGGTGCACGACCCGTCATGGTGTTGTCGATGATGACAGACAAGGTTGCACTGCAAGCCTACCCGCACGTACCGGTGTATGATTCGCTGGCTGCGTTTGTTGATGATTTCCTGGCATGATGAAGGATTATTCCGTTGTATATGAGTCTGGCAAACTGGTATTGAAGTCCGGTGATTTCAAACCCATGTTTGTTGATTTTAACAGTACGACCATCCAAAAACGTCGCGAAGAAGGCAAGAAACAGGGCCTGGTGCGAGCCTGCAAACCAGCCGCGGGCTTGCGTATCGTTGATGCAACAGCAGGGTGGGGCAGGGATGCAGCGATACTGGCCAGCTTTGGCGCGGAAGTGATTATGCTGGAGCGTCAACCAATGATGGCTGCTCTTCTGCAAGACGGCCTGACGCGCCTTTCGCCTGATTTCCCCCTTAAACTTGGTCTGGTTGAGGCAGATGCCAAAACCTGGCTGCAATCACTGGCAGTAGAAGATTATCCAGATGTCATCTACATTGATCCCATGCATCCTGAACGACAAAAGTCGGCACTGGTGAAGAAAGAAATGCAAGTGTTGCAGCAATTAATCGGGGCAGATAAGGATGTGCAGGAGTTAATCCAGCTGGCCATTACCCGTGTTCGCCAGCGTGTGGTTGTGAAATGGCCGCAAAGGTTATCCGCTACACTCACGGCAGATTCAAGTATCGAGGGGAAGACGGTCAGGTTTGATATCTACACCCCGGCATACACACGATGAGTCCATGTTTTTGTTGACACTTCATTCATTCCATGACAATAGCACCGAAAAGGTTGAGCAATGACAGACCCCATAATTTTACCCGAACGTACAATATTATTTGATGCCGATCTTTGTATTTTTAATTCGTTTTACCATGATTCAATGGACAAGGATGTCATTTCCAGTAATCGATTGTTACTGGGTTTACTGGAGTCAGAAAATACAAAATATTCCAGAGTTGAAGTGCGTTGTTACTCTGCCCGAAGCTCAGTGCCCATGGACAGTTATTCAAGCATTTCCAATGCAACAGGCTCAGCTTTTCTGGCAATGCAGGAGATTGCAGATGAACTTGGCGCCAGCTTTAATCCTTTCCTGATGGCTGATGTGTTTGCCAATTTGCCCTCCGGTACTTCATTCAGGCAGCTGCAGGACAAGCACAATCGTTCCCGACATCACTGGGCAGCAGATGATCGTAGCAAGCTGGCACACGCCTATGCAAACATACATGATCGTGCAAATGGTAGCGCAAATGGGAATCACGTCATTGATGTTTACGATGATTTGTTCGACCTTCAACAAAAGTTATATGCGTTTTATGAAAAATATCCGCAAATGATACCCAAATCGTTCAGGCTGCGATTGCATTGCTATGATGGCAATATATTGCAGGATTTCCCTGAAATCATCGGCACAGGTCCGGTTGATAGTTATTATCGTCAAACGGTGGCGGATATGTTTGAGCTTACACCAGTTGATGGCAACATGTTGTTTCACTGTGTTGATCATATTACGCCGCAGTTGCTGGCTGAGTACAGGGTCCGGCATCCGGATTGTTCTGCCGGGCAAATTCATCTCACTCCAAAGCTGCAAAAAGAGCTGTCGAGAATGAATAATCTGCAGCGGTTTTACAAATCGCATGATTTGTCTTTGCTTTATTTTCCAGAAACCAGTGATCTGAATTCCCCGGATGAGTTTTTTATTACCAAAGGTGCCCGACAGCAGTGGATAAGGAATCTTGATCAATTGATCAGGGAAAAGAATTTATTTGGTGTACAGCTCTTGACCTGGCAAACGGATACGTTGCTTCATCATCTGAAGGAACATGAATATAATCCGCTGCATACAGCCGTTGAGGTTGATTACCTTCCGATCATGCATTATTTGATAAAAAGAAAACCGTCCTTGATTAACCGGCGTGCATCGGGGACAGATAAAACAGCTCTGGATATCGCCATTGAAAATGAATATGTACATACTGCGAGCTTGCTAATAAAGCAGGGTGCACACATTTCACCGCCGGTGACGGGTAAATCACACGCCATTCATGTTATGGCAGAACTGGGTGAGATTGAGTTTGTCCAGGAATTTATCCAGAAAGATAAACGCTTGTTAAATACGGTGGACAAATATAATCGAACAACGTTGTTACTGGCAGTAGTCAGCGGTTGTGAGGAGATGGTCGAATTTCTTCTGAATCAAGGGGCTGATCCTGATGTCCGGTACAATGCCCCGCGAGAATTTGTTGAATACGATGGGTGGACGGCGCTTGATTTTGCACAATCATTTAAACTGGAATCGATTGTTTCCCTGCTCATTTCAGCAGCGTGCACTGGTTTGATGCTTGAGACGGATAGTCTGGAGCTGGGCGGGCAGTTTGTTGATATTGATATCGAGGACACCGGGACAGGGAATAATCCGGTATCGCCCGCCCGGGTGACGAATCATGCGGGTTTTTTTCATTCCAGAAAGAAATTTGTTGAGGAAGTGGCGCAGCCAGTCAGGAGCCGGGAGCGAGCGTACACGATTTAGCTGGCATTCCTGTTTGGGTTGCTATTCAATTCAAATCACACTATGATGATCCGAATGATTCGCATACAAACTAAAATCAGGAGGTATCAACTGGATGAAAAACTCTAACCTGACGATTTGCGACGCGACGATTCATCCTGGCGAAACAGCTAACCTTGCCTTGCCCTTGCCCGATTTTTATTCCTGCACTTCCTTTTATATGCCCATCACTGTTGTGCATGGGAAACTGGCCGGACCATGCCTGTTGATTTTTTCAACCGTCAAGGGCGATGAACTGAACGGGCTGGAAATCATTAACCGATTGCTTGGTTCAAGCGAATTGCAACATTTGCGAGGCACACTGATTATTGTGCCGGTTTTGAATGTGCTGGGGCTATTGTCGCCATCAAGGACCACTACACATGATGTGAGCCTTGAACGATGTTTTCCCGGTAACCCGCAAGGTTCATACAATGAGCGACTGGCTCATATTTTTACACAGAAAATTTTGTGCAAGGTGAGTCACTGTATTGAATTACAGACGGGCTCGTTAAATCATGAGTTGTTACCCCAGGTTTTTTGCAATTTTAACCATATTGAAGCAAAGCAGCTTGCACGGCAATTTTCAGCGCCGGTTGTCACCAGTCTGGATACGTCAAAACATTCATTAAGACAAACCATTGAGCAATTGAATATTCCCTTGCTGGTCTATCTGGCAGGAGAAGCCATGCGCTTTAACGAATCTGCGATTCGGGTCGGGTTATCTGGTGTGCATAATATCCTCTGTGCGCTGGACATGCTTGATCGTTGTCTTGAAGAAACAAAAGCGTTTAACCCCATCTTTTCCCAGGAACAGGACTGGTTTCGTGCACATCGCAGCGGGGTGTTGTTCAGCGAGGTTGAGCTGGGGCAGAAGATTCGCAAGGGCCAGCATATTGGTCGTATTGTTGACCCGTTCAGTTCAGATACATCTGAAACGGTTAAGTCCAACCAGGACGGGGTGGTTGTCGGGATTAATCGTCATCCGCTGATTCATGAAGGACAAACCATTTTTAAGGTCGCTTCGTTTATTGATAATAATCATGCTGAAACAGCGCTTGAGGCCTGGGGAGACAGTCTGGCGGAAATGGTTTGATGCTATGGATAACACGTTAACCCTTAAAAGTGTGCTGGTGTGGCTGGTTTCTACATTATTTTTTATGTACGAGTTCCTGTTGCGCACAGTACTGGGAACATTTCAGCCGGGCATCATGGATGATTTGCACCTGACGCCATTTTATTTTTCCCTGCTGAGTTCAACGGCATATCAGCTGGTGTACGGGATCATGCAGATTCCAGCTGGCCTCATCATTGATCAATTCGGGTTGAAAAAGACACTGGCTTGCGCAGTGATATTATGCGCCAGTGCTACACTGGGTTTTTCCTTTACCCATGATTTTACGACCGCTGTCATCTGCCGGATTTTGATGGGACTGGGTTCGTCATTCGGATTTATATGCATGCTGGTTGCAATCTATGACTGGATGCCGCGAAAAAGTATTGCCTCATTTATTGGTGTGTCTCAATTGATTGGTACGCTTGGACCCATGCTTGCAGCTGGACCGCTGAAAACCCTGTCCACCGGTTCGCTGGTTTCCTGGCGTGAATTGTTTTTTTCCCTGTCCCTGCCGGGATTTATTCTTGCGGCTCTGGTTTATTTGTTTGTTGATAAAAATCGCATTTGCACGGGCAAGTTTATTGTTTTGCAACATGATGCCAGTATTGCTGACAAAATATTGCGACTGATGAAACAAAAACAGATTTGGCTAATCGCCATTTATTCAGCCTGTGTTTACTTTTCGGTTGAATATTTTTCGGAAAATAACGGTATGAGTTTTTTAATGAGCAAGGGAATGTCCCCGGTCTTTTCGTCGTATATGATTACCCTTGCCTGGGCGGGTTATGCCGTTGGTTCACCTTTGCTCGGTTTTGTTTCGGATAAAATGCAGCGCAGGAAACCGATTATTATTGCATGTGCCTTGTTCACATTGTTGTCGTTAACAGGGATTGTTTGTTTTTCCCTGTCAAAAACAATGACTTGTGTTTGCTTTCTTTTCCTTGGGGCGGGAGCCAGTGGCTCTTGTACCGGATTTGCCATGATGGCTGAACAATGCAAAAACGATACGCTGGCCGCAGGCCTTGGTTTGAACAATACCATGGTAATCGGTATTGCTGCAGTGTTTGCACCGATCATTGGTGTCAGCCTGTCGAATTTTGCAGGTCATGAT
>CAZDYY010000028.1:0-7501 GCA_964509745.1 uncultured Legionella sp.
AAATCGACACAACAATTTGGCAATGGTCGATTTTCCTGATCCACTTTGTCCAACGATACCCACCGTTTCACCCGGGTTAACGGAAAAACTTAAATTGTTTAAAACCAGCTTTGATTTATCTTTATCATAAGCGAAAGACACATTGCTAAAAGAAATAGTGGCATCAACGCCAACCTGCAGGATTGAATCAGGGTAATCATCAGGAACATCCGACACGTTTTCAAAGACTTCTGCCACTTGTGAAAGATTGATGCATGCCGCTTTGGCTCTGTTCAACCCCTCACCAAATCCATTGATTAAATTGATATATAACAGCATATAAAATGTCAGTCCAACAAAAGCATTCACAGGCACACTGTTGCAGGTTAAAAGTAACAGACCGGCGAATCCACTGCCAATAATTACCCACTGTCCAAGCGCAATTTGATCCGGTATGGAAAAACTGTTGGTATTGACCAGTTTTACCCGGTTTAATTTGTCTTGAACCCGCTCGAGCTCGTAGGGGAGATTGTTAAACAACTGAATGGTTTCATAATTCATCAACGTACTACCAATTGCACGGGTCATTTCCCCTTTGGCTTTTACCACTTCTCTTTGATTGACTGCGACTGGATTTGCCATTGAAAGATTGTATGCAATACACAGCATAAACATACTGCTAAATGCCATTCCCGTAGAGAATCCAAATCTATAAAAACACATACAACCGGCCACCACACTTTCAATGAATACCGGCGCCAGTTGATTCAGCAATTGTGTTGTTAACTCGGAAGCACCAACACTTCCTGTTGTAAATATTTCAGCCATTGATCCGAATGGAGTCTGGGAAAAATGTCGATGGGAAAGACTCATCAGATGTGCATCAATATCTAAAACCAAACTGAATGCGGTATCGCTCACCATCGGGTTGGTCACCAAACGTCTGGTCACTTGCAGCATTTTGCTAACAACCATCGATGCCACAAATAGTTTAACCAGGTGATCAACCGATTCGTCAGCTTTACTGTCTTTATGGGAATCGGCAGCAATGATTTCGCTTAATACAAAGGAGGATAGTAAATTACAATACGTGGAACCCACCATCAAAAGTCCTCCTGTCACCCAACGGGGGAGCTGCTCCCGTGTGAACAAATGGGGAGCAACAATTTTTGATGATTTTGAAATATCAGTAAACATGTCTTATTCCTTACGCACACCAGACCACATTTGACTTTGCAATACTCTCAATGGTCGGCAATCCACACAATGTCATGGCATGCTTCAATTCTCTGTTAAATTGTCCGAGCACGCCGGTAATGCCATCTACCCCTCCAACTGCCAATCCCCATAAAATCGGCCGTCCAGTTAAAACCGCCTGCGCGCCCAGCGCCATGGCTTTTAATACATCTGTACCCGATCTCAAACCACCATCCACCAGAACAGGTATTGCTGAATCCACAACCTTTAAAATTGCAGGCAACGCCTGGATCGGCGGTATCGATTGCCCTAACTGCCTGCCACCATGATTTGAAACTATTATGCCCTTTACACCGATTTCCAATGCTGTTTGCGCGTCATGAGAATGTAAGATTCCCTTGAGAATAACCGGCAAATCAGTAAGGCCTGCAAGCCACTGGATATCTTCCCAGGTAACAGAAGAATCAAACAAATCATTACTATGATTTGTATTGAATATCGTTTTGTTGTCATTGGGTTCTATCAATTTTTCTTGTATAAGATTGGCCGCGAGGCAATGATTGGGTATTTTAAACCGATGATTAAGATCCCGGTTTCTGCTTCCAATAACCGGCATATCAACCGTAACCACCAATGCCTTATAACCTGATCTCTCTGCTCGCTTAACCAGATTTCTTGTGACCTCTCTATTGCGAAATATATGCAACTGAAACCACAAATTTGCTTTTGTATTTTCAGCAATGTCTTCCAATGTCTGGCTCGCCATGCAACTCACTATCATTAAAGTATTGGTTTTTTCAGATGCAAGAGCTGTTTCTTTCTCTCCAGAGGAATGAACCAGTTTATGCGGTGCAGTTGGTGCAATAATGACCGGTGAATGTAGTGTTACGCCCAAAATAGTTGTTTCAGTGCTCACATTACTGACATTGGCCAATACCCGTGGCACCAATTTTATACACGCAAAGGCACGAGAGTTATCGCTAATCGCACATTCATCATCAGCCCCGCCTTCGATAAAATCGTAAACGGGTCCTGGTAGAACTTGTGCTGCTTTTTGTTGTATTTTTTGATACCAACTCATTCTTTTACAACTCCAACAAAACCACTTAATAATCAATAAATATATTTTTTTAGCAAATTATCGCACAAATCTATGGAATTTATCCAGCAATAATGTCAAAATATAGACACATTTATCCTGCGGGTTTGAAAATGATTCGAATAAACAATGAGTTGCGATATGTTGATTAAAAAGCATATTGATATTATTAATCATGTACTACAAACGACTGAGCTTGATCTCATTAAAACGAGCGAGCTTAAGAATTTGTTGGCAAATGACATTACAAATCTCGAAAATCTTTGGGAGCAATACTGCAGCAACCTGGTTATTTTTGCCTTATTCAACCAGGCTTTAAATGCAGTTGACCTATACAGTCAAGAACGTTGTGTAGACAATACTCCAATACGATCCTTTCAAGCTGTATCGGATAAATTAACAAAGGCCCATGTTCTATCCTGGCTTATGAAAAATAGCCTGGAGCAGACTTTCCGGGATTTTCTAACCGAACACGATGATAGACAAACCATCATAACTAATCATCTGAAAAATCTGTCCTTTGTTATAGAACTTGAACTCAAACAAAATATGGATAATATTTTGTCTATCATGGGAGCCCAAGGTTATATGATGACAAACCTGGTTGCAAAAATATGGGAGATAATCCATGAATGACATGACTGAAAATCAAATTATCCCCGATCCGAATAATTACAAAAAACTCTGGGCGCATTTTCTGGAGCTGGGATTATTTAACTGTTGCGTCAACAATAACGAACAGGACAATCATGATTTATTTGATCTTATTGTTCAACTGGCTCATGACCTGGACGATCCCTGCGCCCTCCTCGCTGCTCTGTTTCAACTATCTGGTATCATGCTGCCACTGGCTGTGCATAATCAACAATCCGCCATTGAAAATGACTTGTTATCCTCCATGCTCAAAGGAGAAAAAATTGCCGCGCATTGCTTGACGGAGCAAAATGCCGGAACGGACAGTAATGCCATGCAAACTCTCGCTACACAAGTCTCAGGTGAGTGGATTATTAAAGGTCAAAAAACATATATATGCAATGCCAATATTGCTGATATTGGTCTGGTATATGCAAAAACCAGATCCAACAGCACATCATTATTTACGGATTTGGCTGCATTTTTTATTGATTTAAAACAACCCTGTATTGAAGTCAGTCCTCCGTTAAATAAACTGGGACTTCATCACATTGATATGGGTAGTCTGTCGTTTAACGATGCAAAATGCCATTTTAAGTCAAGCATCGCAGGTTTCACTCTGCTCCAGACATCAACTACATACGAGCGCCTCATTATTCCCCTGTCATTTATTGGCAGAATGACAAAAATGTATGAATTGTGTTCTGTAGCTTGTCGCACCAATACTTCTGCTCATTGTTACTTAAGTGAGATGTTCATAAACATTCAGGTGGCGGTCTCTTATGCACGAAGTGTTCTCTCACAAATTAATTTCATGTTTTGGAGTCGGAATTATTTACAACAGGGATGCTGTCTCAAAATTCATCTGACCAACGCATACCTTGATGCAGTTAAGCTCGCCAAAAAGCTATACCCATACTTAAGTCACGATGATAAACAATTTATCCAAAATGAGCATAAATCAGCATTAGGTGCCTGGATCTACAGTGGTACCAACGATTCATTACATTCAATGCTTGCAAAACTTGTTTTATAATATTCAGGACATACTGACATGATGAATAATCAACTAATCAATCTTGTTCAACACCTGTCCGAAACCTGTTTTTGTATTGAAGCAAGAACGTGTGATGCGAACAATGAGTTTCCTTATAAAAATTTTGATCTGATTAAACAACACAACCTGCATACCCTGCTTGTTCCAACAGAGTATGGCGGTCTAGGCGCATCCTTCAAAGAATATCAACAATGCCTGATCGAAATGGCCAAAGGATGCGCCGCAACCGCGTCGGCCTTTAACATGCATAATATAATTATCGGAAGTTTGTCGGGAATAAATCTGGCAGATGTGAGCGCTCGGGAAAGTGCGCGTATAAAACCATTTCTTGAGAAAATATACTCTCTTGTCGTTAATGAAAAAGCCATTTTCGCGGCAGCAACGACAGAACCTGGAATTGGGGCGCGCTTTTCACAAGTTAAAACCCATTATCAACGTAATAAAGATGGTTATGTATTGAATGGCAAAAAGTCATTTGTAACCATGGCAAACTATGCTGATTATTATTTGGTTCTTGCCAATAAATACAATGAATCAGACAGCATTGATCCAGCATGGCTAACTTATTTCATTGTGCCCCGGGAATCAGCTGGCGTTTCTATCCATGAGAACTGGAATACCATGGGCATGCGAGCAACTTGTAGCCATGAAGTTATTTTCAACAATGTTCAGCTCCCTGCAACGTCTGTGTTTATGGGCAGGGAAGGATTTGCACTACATAAAGTCATGAGAGAACCGCACTGGATAACCGGCGGTTATCTTGGTGTCTATCTTGGCTTGATGGAAGCATCATACAGGTTCACCTGTGATTTTCTCAAAGAGCGCAGCAATTACACCCTGCAATCAGGTCTTGCATTTCAACCGTTGATTCAAGCCCGGGTGGGTCATATGACAACCATGTTACATAGCTCAAGACTGGCGGTTTTTGCTGCGAAATACATCGTTGGTGAATCCGCACCGCAACTCACCTCACTCGCGATCAGGACATGCGGCGGAAGTTCTATCCATAAAATGTATGATTTGGAGCGTTACCATCGTGATAGTAGTTGTGGCGCATTGATGCCCGCAGTCAGTGATATGTGTCAATTATATCTGGGCAAGTCCGCGCTGGATGTGGTCGAGAAGCAAATCTGGTAAAATGATGATGACCTCTAGCCGGACTGTGCCACAGTTATTTATCAATAGAGTCAGGGAGCATCCTGACCAGACGGCTATTGTGACAGGATCACAAAGCATTTCATATGCGCAATTGTTAAACACCGTTTTGACAATAGCAAAAAAAATGCAAACCTTGGGTTTTCCTGCCAGACACCCTGTGGTTATATACGGTAATAAATCAATTGAATTTATCTCCACCATCTATGCCTGTATGTATATTGGCCAACCATACATACCATTACAAGAAACTCAACCCAAAGAGCGATTAAAATACCTGCTTGAAGACAGTCAGGTCGCAGCCTGTTTTTATCAAACTCATGCCGACAAACAGTTTAATCCCGAAAAGTTATCGGTTCCATGTGTGAGCATGTCAGATTTATTACTGGCCTCCACAAAATCCAGTGATATAGATCACACACCGCACACTGATGTATATCAACACGCGTTTACACTATATACATCCGGCTCAACCGGCACCCCCAAAGGCGTTATGTTCAACCAAATAAACCTGTTGACGTTCATACACTGGTCACAAACAACCTTCTCAGTGAATCATATGGATCGAATTGCATCATTTGCACCATTGCATTTTGATCTGAGTACATTTGATATCTTTGTTTCATTAAGTTCAGGTGCAACAATATACTGTGTTCCAGAAGCATATAAATCATTTCCTTCAACACTCACGGCCTGGCTTCAACAACATCAAATCAGCATCATCTACATGGTCCCCACTGCCCTGATATCGCTCATTAAAAAGGGCAATTGGGCAGCCCAATATGCCGAGCATTTAAGACTGATTCTATTTGCCGGAGAACCCTTCGCTCTCACAGAACTATGTGAATTACGTACCCTGTATCCGGATATACAAATCGCAAACTTGTACGGCCCTACTGAAACAAATGTTTGCTCATGGTATGCAATTCCCGATTTGCAGGAAACAAAAAAACTTGAATATCTGCCGATTGGGATGCCAATTAACGATTTGGATTTGTATATTGTTGATCCATCGGGGCAACGTTTATCAGAATATGGCTGTATTGGTGAGCTCTATTGCACTGGCTCATCGGTTGCTTTAGGTTATGTTCATCAAGGCAGCACGGAACAGAATAGTGATAATTTCTTCTCTCTCCCCCCGCCGTCCCACGGCTTGTCCGCGGGATCCAGCAATCTCGAAAGTGCCCTGACTCCCGCGGACAAGCGGCGGGACGGGGATAGTCAACGAGGATATAAAACCGGTGATATTGTTCAATTAACATCTGATGGATTTGTATTTCTGCATCGCAAGGATAAACAAATCAAACGCAATGGATATCGCATTGATCCCTGTGAAATTGAGTCATGTCTACGTCTCCATCCCGATGTTCATGATGTTGCTGTTATCGAAAACAACCGGAAGTTAATCGCATTCATTGAATATAGTTTAACGACAAACATAGAGACTGAGCTCCGTCTTTTGTGTCATAATTATTTACACATAATCATGCACCCGGATACGTTCAGATTTGTTGAGCAGTTACCAAAAACCTCAAGTGGCAAAATCGACTATCATACCCTTGACCTGAGCATATGCCATGAAGAAAGGAGATCCTTCACTTCGTTCAGGATGACGTAGCATGGCATTGATGTAATGTGCGCAGACGCCCCATCTTGATTTATTTATCAACAAAGATATACCCATATCTTGTGCCCTAAAACAAATCCTCCTGAGTCAACCCGAATTTTTCCAGCAATTTCCGCAGGCTTCTTAACGCTTCAACCTGGATTTGCCGCACACGCTCCCGGGTCAGTCCAATTTCCTGGCCTACTTCCTCAAGCGTTGCCTTTTCAAAACCGCGTAAACCAAAACGTCTTGCGATGACCTGCTGCTGGTTATCCGTTAACTGATCCAGCAAGGCTTCCAGGTGTTCCTGCATATTCTCGTCTGTCAACAGCTCAGCAGGATTAACGCTGTTTTCATCAGCCAGGGTATCCAGCAATGATTTGCCTTCATCAAAACCAATCGGGGTATCTACTGAAGTCACCTTGTCATTCAGCCCAAGGATTTTGCGGACTTCGTCGAGCGGAGCATCCAGCATATCCGCAATTTCTTCAGGCGATGGTTCATGATCAAGTTTCTGGGTTAAATGCCTTGCAGCACGCAAATAGACATTCAATTCCTTGACCACATGTATGGGCAGGCGAATCGTACGGGTTTGATTCATGATCGCGCGTTCAATGGTTTGCCTGATCCACCATGTAGCATAGGTGGAAAAACGAAAACCGCGATCCGGGTCAAACTTTTCAACAGATTTCATCAGACCCAGATTACCTTCCTCGATCAAATCCAGCAGAGGCATGCCTCGATTGAGGTAACGGCGGGATATTTTAACCACCAG
>CAZDYY010000028.1:7515-10454 GCA_964509745.1 uncultured Legionella sp.
TGGACTCAATCATTTTCTTGCGACCGGCCTCATCGCCCTGCAAGGCCAGTCTGGAATAATGCACTTCTTCTTCGGCTGTTAATAAAGGAGAAAACCCAATCTCACCAAGATATAGTTGTGTTGCATCCATGGCTTTGGCCATACGCTTGCTGTTGTGATAGGCGGGAAACTGCGTTTCATCGGTATAGTCAGTTAAAATATCATCCTTCGCATCATCAACAGACACATCATCGACCTCTGTATTTTCAATATCAGGGTCTTCATCTATCAACGTACTATCGATAGAATCATCAAGCATATCGCCGGCACTCTCATCTTCGAGCGCGGCTTTTTCGTCCAGGAGTTCATCGTTTGGGCACATTTTATTACCTCTTGTATCGATGTATACCTTTTAAGTTAAACGATTGTGAAGAGAAATGCCAGGGTTTTATTGACAATTGATGACCATTCAAGAATAATTTCTTTTCTTTTAAATCTGACCAAAATCAAGCCAAATGTTGTCGTCCAGCCGTATTGATAACGATCTGAAGGATATCCTCGATTTTCTTCACACCCCGACCCCCGATCCATGGCTGCTATATGCTGTCAAACAACTTCCAACGCTATTGATCGATCATGCCCATTGCGAGCGCAAGGCCGCCACAACCGCCCTGAACTATCTGTGCAAGTATTCCAGACACCCGGAGCTGGTTGCTGTAATGTCACCGCTTGCACGCGAGGAATTGTTACATTTTGAGAAAGTCCTGCAGTTAATGGCTGAAAGAAACATTGCTTTTGGACCGCTCAAGCCCTCCAGCTATGCACAAACCCTGCGAAAACATGTGATTCAGTATGATTATCTCAAGCATCTGGCCGATGAGCTGATCATCGGCGCCATCATCGAAGCACGTTCTTGCGAACGCTTTTATGCATTAACCTCTTGCCTTGAGGATCAGGCGCTGGTTAAATTTTACCGCTCACTGGTAAAAGCTGAGGCCCGTCATTTTCAAGACTATCTAAAGCTCGCCAGGCTTTACAGTCCGGAACCCATTGAACCACGCCTTGATTTCTTTCTCGAAGTAGAGAAAGACCTTATTTTAATGCATGACGGTGTGTTTCGATTTCACGGAGGAGTTCCGCGGGTATCTTCGGAACTGCCCCAAACACACTGTTTCGACCAGGACCTGTCACCGACTCAGTCTTGACCACATCAGGAGCCGGTTTGGCTTCATTCTGACGTATCCAGAACGCCATGCCCAGCATAAACGAAGCACTGCCTCCAAAAACCGCCGAAACAGCAGCCAAAGCAATCATCACCCCGACTGGCGGCACCACAACACTGGCCGCAACCAGGGTTCCTGTCAACATCATTACCCCGGCATAAGTCAATGCTGCATTCACAAATGCATTGATTGAAATACACAACATGCCGAACGATGCATTGGAGAGCGCCATCATCTGTTCCCATTTTTTGCCAAAGTCTTTACAAAAGTCTGCCAGATAAAAATTATAAAAATAAAATTCAGTAAACGCGCCAAAGGTAAACGCCACAGCAACCCCTGCTGCCAGCGCCGGAAATGCTGCAACGTTGATCATCATCAGACTTTGAGCCATACCGAGTGAAAACAGCAAACTCAGCGCCAGCACATTACCTGCTGCAATGATATGACCACACCATTTGCCAAACTGTTGCATGCCGGTTAAAACTTCAGCCTCTTTTGCTTCTTTCGGATCATAACTGCTTAACCAGGTTTCCACTTCTTGCACCGTCATAATCCCTGCGACAAACACTCCAGCCGCGATCGATAACAAAGCTAACGGCCCTTCCAGCGCAAAGGTAAAAGCCATCAAACCAAACAAAGCCCCGGTTACGATGAAAACACCGATACCACCAAAATATTGCACTTGTTCCAGCAGGGATAACTGCTTGTACACATACTCTTTTGTAGACGTCATTCGAGCAAAAAATCCATCGAGCAATTCCACATTCATCCAGAAATTCACCATCCCGCTGCAGACGCCACCCATACCCAGTGCTGCAGCCTGAATAGCCCTGCCTGAAAGCGCGCTGGCAGGCTTGACCAAGCCTTTGATAAACAACTCAACAGCGGGATAGTTTTGTAACGCAACACCGACTGCACCCAAACCGGAGAGTGTGGCCGAGGTGGACGGCATGTCGTTTAAATCGATGATCATAATTTTCTCCGACGAAAATATACTCATGAATATTTATTCGTTATTCTAATATATTTATATGTTCAAAGCAACAGCAATATGGATGTATTCAAAAAATTTGTTCAAGCCAACCAGGTCTGCTAAGCTCTTGTTATTGAAATTCGGAGCACTCAATGACATCAACCACCCATCTGCTGCGCGATATTCTTCTTGAAGGCAATGCAAGAACCCAGTCTGAAATCCAGCAGGAAATGGAAAAACGCGGTGTACAGAGCAGCCAGCCAAAAATATCCCGCCTGTTACACCAGATTGGAGCAGTCAAGGTGATTGATAATCAGGGAAAAACCCATTATCGATTACCCCATGAAACAGGGCTGATTCACGAAATAACCTCCCCTCAGGAAAAAGCGCTCATTCGCCAATGGGTGCTGGATGTGGTTGCAAATGAAATGTTAATCATTATTCATACCACGCCCGGGGCTGCTGGAATGGTGGCGCGAATTCTTGACCAGCATCGCCAGAATCTGGATGTGCTGGGCACCATTGCCGGGGATGATACTATTTTCATTGCCCCCAAAAACACGGGACAAATCAGTGGCACGGTGCGCATGATCACGAAATTATTCAATTTATAATATGGAGTCCTGTCACGATGGAACATGAATCAATGGAATACGATGTCGTCATTGTGGGCGCGGGCCCTGCCGGGCTGTCTGCAGCGATTAAGCTCAAACAACTGGCGCAAGCGAATCAGACAGAAATCCGTGTATGCATTCTCGAAAAAG
>CAZDYY010000029.1:0-5213 GCA_964509745.1 uncultured Legionella sp.
ATATGTTGTGCAGGATTTCCCACAGTCACCGCAACTGTTCCAAACATGCCCGGCAGGAGCTTATTGTCCGGATTGGCAATGGTGGCTTCAACTTCTACATTTCGGGTATTCACATCCACCAGGGGATTTACAGTGGTAATTTTTCCGGTAAATGCTGTTTGGGAAAAGCCATCCACCTTGACGACTGTTTTTTGCCCAACCTTGATTTTATCCAGATTCTGTTGCGGCAGATAAAAATCAATGTATATCGGATCCAGCGTTTGCAAGGTAACCACCGGATCACCTGGATTAAGGTATTGCCCTGGATTCACGTAATTAATCCCCAGACGACCGGAAAATGGAGCACGGATGGTTTTTTTTGCAATCATTGCCTGTTGCTGGGCAATTTGTGCTTTCAGATTTTTCAGATTTGCCGCATCATTATCCAGTTGCTGCTGACTGACCGCGTGAATTGCGAACTGTGCCTTGTCCCTTTTCCAGGTGATCATGGCCAGTTGTTCATTTGCTTCAATGGCATGCAACTGGGCAACTTCACTATCAATATTCAATTGCACCAGCAAGTCATCCTTCCTGACCATGGCTCCTGGCATCAGTTTGATTTCCTTGACCATACCTGCCAGCTCGGTGGTCACATTAACCCCCCGAATGGCACGAAAACTGCCGGTTGCTGACAATTGCTGTTCCCAGCTTGAAGAAGCAACGTTCATGGTAGAGACCGTTACCACATGCGAATAACTGCTCATGGCGCGTTTAATCATCCATCCCATGATGGCCTTGTATACAAAAATGCCTCCAAACAACACACCGCAGCCGATCAACATGATGCGCATTCGTTTTTGCATCAAACATTCCTCCAGTCATTATGACGGTTTAAACTGTTGCAAATTCTTCAGTAATTCCGGACTGTATCCCACCAGCCTTCGATTCCACCATCCACCACCCAGCGCCTGGAATAATGCAGCTGTATCCGTGTATCGACTGGCCTCGGCCTGGATACGGCTGATGCGGGCCTGTTGCCAGGTTCGTTCGGCGTTTAGCAAATTCAGCAAGGCAACGCCTCCCAGTTGATATTGCTTTCTGGTCAGCCGTAACGATTCAAGGGCACTTTTTTCCGCTGCTTTCAAATCACTCAGGGTTATTGCATCATGCTCTATGGCTCGCAAGGCATCCGCAACATTCTGGAATGCCTGCAGGACGGTTTGTTTATATTGTGCGTACGCTTGCTCAAAGGCAGCAATCGCCGCACGCCGTTGTGCAAGGAGCGTGCCACCATTGAACAGCGGCTGGGATACATTGGTTGCCATGCTCCAGATCATGTTATCAGGCAAAAACAATTTATTTAACAATTTGCTTTGCTGGCCTTCAAACCCTGTGATGGCCACTTGCGGGAACAAATTCGCAGTCTGCACACCGATCTGTGCACTGGCAGCATGCAACAAGGCTTCTGCTGCCTGAACGTCCGGGCGTTGTTTCACCAGGAACGAGGGGCAACTCAATGGCAAATCCTTTGGCAACCTTAAACTATCCAGATTAAAAGCAGATAATCCTTCTTCATTCGGCAATTCCCCAATCAAAACGGATAAGGCATGCCGTTGAACGGATAAATTTTGCTCCAGAACGGGTAGCTGGGCTCTGGTTTGTGCCAATAAATTAACCTGAGCCAACACATCAGATTCTGATGCCCCGCCCAGTTTAAATTGCCCCCTGACCAGCGCCAGCGTTTTTTCCTGAGCTTGAATTAACTGGCGGGTTGCTGCAATTTGTGCACGTAATGAAGCCAGCGTTATCGATGTGGTGACGATATTGGACGAGAGCGTTAACCAAGCCGCTTCCAGTTCAAATTGTTGATAATCAACCTGCGCCCCTGCCGCCTCGATTTGTCTTCTGATTCCGCCAAATGCATCCAGGGTATAGGCCACACTAACGTTGGCCGTGAATAAATTAAAGGTGCTTGCTCCGGCAAAACCCGTATCCCCGACTCCCGCGCTGGAGCCACCAAATTGCGCAGGATTGAATCGTTGTCGCTGAGCTGAAAAATTGCCTGCTATCGCGGGCCACAGCGATCCTGCCTGTGCCTGCAGGTTCTCTTGTGCCTGAACAAGGGCACCACAGGCGGCAGTCAGACTTGCGTTATGCCTGAATCAGAGTTGAATCAGATGATTGATATGCTCTGAATGAAATACACGCCACCATTGTGCAGGAATCGTTTGTCCCAAATGAAACTGCTGTGCTTTATCGACCGTTTCAGTTGTCGTGTGATCCTTGATGTAATCTTTTACTGGCGGTGAATGCGGTGAATGAAAATCAGGACCGACCATGCAACCAGGCAGCAGTGCAATCAACAATAAAATGTATATGCCATGTCTGAATGGAGTAGCGGAACAATACACGGTGACATCCTGTTTACCGGGTTAAACATTTAACAGAATATATCAAAGCCATCTGGCAAACAATTGATTTGTTTGTAAGGAGCGATAACAAACCGGCTGTTCACTCATACTGGTTTCTCCTAGCCACACGCTCATCATCCCGCAGTCAACCGTATTAAATACGGGGATATTATTCTGCTGATAAACCTGCAGCGCCTGTTGATGAGGAAAATGATAACGGTTGTTAAAGCCATAGGAAACCACGGCATAACGTGGCGAGACGGTACTGACAAAACGTGCTGACGAGGAGGTTTTGCTCCCGTGATGAGGAATAACAAGGATTGAAGAGGCCAGCTTTTCTTTATATGTTTCACTCAGGTAATCTTCTGCGGGCTTTTCAATGTCACCACTGAGCAATATCTCTCCTCCCGGGGTAGAAATTTGCAATACACATGATGCGTTATTTTTGCTTTTTATCAACGAAGTGATTGGAAAAAAGTGGAATGCGATTCCATCCCAGTTCCAGTCCGGATATTGATGGCAGGACAGACCTCGTTTGTAATACCCGGGATCATCCACAATCAACGCCCTGACTTTATATTTTTCCTCCAGTGATCGCAGGCCGCCGCGATGGTCCAGATCGGGGTGACTGATAATGACCGTGTCCACTGATTTTACCCCCAGGGTTTCAAGATAGGGAATAATCGCCAGTTGTCCCATATCACCGCCCCGATAAAATTTCACACCCGTGTCGTATATCAACAAATGTCTGGCTGTATGCACAACTACAGCCAGTCCCTGGCCTACATCCATGATATTTATCTTTACTTCTCCCGGTTTAATTTTCTCATATGCCGGAAACAGGGCTGCAATCGCTATCACCAGCAATACTGGCACCAGCCGCATCAAGGGCAAAAGCACCAGCAACGTGAGGGTTATCATCAAAGCCAGTGGCGTCAGGAATTGATGTATGGAAACAGATAAATTTACCCAGGCATATGAATCCACCCATCGCAAAAAATATAATAAATAATCGATGGCGTGTGTCAGGATCGACACAAGCCATGGCATCGGCAACACATGACCAAAAAAGGTGACAAACAGTCCCAGCGGCACAATAATAAAACTCACCCATGGAATGGCTATCAGGTTGGCAACCAGCCCGTTAACCGCACCATAAGAAAACAGGTACAGGGTTAAAGGCATCAAACCCGCCAGACACGCCAGCTGCAGGATCAACATTTCACGCACACCTGTTGCCGAAAATCGCTGGTTTATCAATACCAAAATGGCAACAGCAAGAAATGACAAATAAAAACCCGGCATCAATACGGAATGTGGTTCAAACAGCAATACAACCAGTAATGCATAACGCCAGGCCTGCCAGACGCCAAAACGCTGGCTGCAAAAATTGCGTAAAAACATAAAAAAACAAACAATCAGGGCTCGCTGGGATGGCACTTCGAATCCGGCCAGCAAGGAGTAGCCGGTGGCGATCATGAATCCGGCAACACTGGCCACTCTCGGTGCAGGAATACGCAAACACAGTGATCCCATCCAGCACCATAACCACTTGACCAGTCCATACGCAAGTCCGGCCACCAGGGCAATATGGGATCCGGAGATAACAATCAGGTGAGTCGTGCCGGTACGGCGAAACAAATCCCAGCCTGCTTTATCAATATGCGTGGTCACCCCGAGCGTCAGGGCCTGTAGAATACCCAGCGTTTCAGGATTCGGATCCAGCTCTTTCAAGCGCTGTGCAAGATATTGGCGCAGGGTGATCACGGGAAATTGCGCGAGACTCTGTCCAGTCAACTGAGCTCCACCCTGTCGAACATACCCTGTCCAGCTGATATGACGCGAATGCAGCCAGCCGGCATAATCAAATCCACCGGGATTGGCCAGGTTGTGCGGTTTTTGTAATTTTGCGTGGAGTTTCCATGATTGGCCTGCACGAAAATCGGGACAATGATTGTAACAGGACAGTAACAGCAATGCGTTAACCGGCTGGCCGTTCAATTGCGTCGCCTGAAACTGAAATTGTGTTTTAGTCGCTGAAATGGTGGGAATAGTGACAACATAACCCTGCAAGTGTGCATTCTGAATGACACTATGATCCGGCATGAATTGTCTTGAGACGATCAGTTGATGACCAGCACACCAGACAATGGCCGCCAGAAACCAGACGACAAGCGTTGCGCGAGGCTTGAATAGCAG
Source organism: uncultured Legionella sp. (assembly GCA_964509745.1). Taxonomy (GTDB): domain Bacteria; phylum Pseudomonadota; class Gammaproteobacteria; order Legionellales; family Legionellaceae; genus DDPF01. The sequence goes on from CAZDYY010000029.1 coordinate 4,590, forward strand.
CACGACAAGCAAAAATACCGGCAGCCAGGTGCTTTTTGTATAAACAAAAGCAACCCCTGCAAAAAAACAGAGAATTTCCATATCGCTTCATGTTGGACTTGTATCAGCTTTGCAATGTATAACAAATGAATCGGTTACTCAATCAAAAATCGACAGACATCAAAATTGATAGACAAATGACCCGTTATTTGCAACGATCCCTGTATCTTTGTTTATAGGAGGAATGAATGTTTCGTAAAATCAGCCTGACGGCGCTGGGTTTCCTGAGTTTGTACAGCAGCAGCACTTTCTCTGCCCAGGAACTCATGATTAGTCAGCCCATGACCAACAAGGAATTCGTACTGATCCCGAATGAACCACAACCGTTTAGCAATTTTCTTTACTGGAGTCTCAGCGCCAAGTGCGTGATCACAAACGCCAGCGAAAGCGAAAGCGAAAATAACACAGGAAGTGTGTTCTCATTAACCATGTTACGTAAATCCGGATCACTAAACGGAGTTTCTCTGGAAAAAGGGGATACAATGGATGTGGTTGTGCGCACAGGCGATGTGCTCCACATTACGGCGGTTTCCGGTGCCAAAGTTGAGCTCATCAACCGCGGCGATAAAACAATCAAGGCAGAAT
>CAZDYY010000029.1:5223-10315 GCA_964509745.1 uncultured Legionella sp.
ATGCTCACTGGCTTGATATCATGATTCGTCAAACGACGCCCCGCGACTTGTTCGCGGGGTCCATATATGTCAACAGGCATTAGTGTTCCCTTGTCGAGGAAAACGTAATTTTCGGATAACGCTCCTGAGCCATTGACAGGTTAACCCGTGTTGGCGCAAGGTACATCAAGGCATCACTGCCATCCAGAGCCAGATAATCAAACGCCTTGTCACGAAACTCGGTCATGGCTTTATCATCCTCTGCATAAACCCAGCGGGCACAGGTCACATTCACCGTCTCGTACACACAATCAACCTTGTATTCATGACGTAACCGGTGAGCAACCACATCAAACTGCAGCACACCCACCGCTCCCAGAATCAGTTGATTACTGTTCAATGGCCGAAACACCTGGGTGGCACCTTCCTCTGACAACTCAATCAGGCCTTTTACCAGTGCCTTGCTTTTCAACGGATCTTTCAATCGCACCAGCCGGAACAATTCAGGCGCAAAATTGGGGATGCCGGTAAACTTCAATGATTCACCCTGGGTAAAGGTATCTCCAATCCGAATCGTGCCATGATTATGCAATCCAATAATATCACCTGCCAGAGCTATCTCGGTTTGCGCCCTGTCGCCTGCCATGAAGGTCAAAGCGTTGGCAATTTGCACCTCCTTGCCAAGACGCAGGTGACTCAACTTCATACCCTTCTTGTATGCTCCTGAACACACCCTTAAAAACGCAATCCGGTCGCGATGTTTGGGATCCATGTTGGCCTGGATCTTGAACACAAAGCCGCTAAATGCTTCCTCATGGGGATCAACCTTGCGGGTGAGTGTTGCACGGGGCATGGGTGCTGGCGCATAACTTGCAAAGTCATCCAGCAACTCCTTGATGCCGAAATTATTAATCGCTGAACCAAAATACACCGGCGTTTGTTTACCGGATAAATATTCATTCAGGTTAAATTCATGGGAAGCACCCTTGACCAGACTGATTTCCTCGCGCAACTCGTCTGCCATATCCCCCAGCAATTCATCCAGCTGCGGGTTGTCCAGCCCCTTGATTTTCAAGGCATCCTGTTTCTGGGTGTTTTTTCCTGACTGGTAAAGATAAATCGTATCCTGATACAAATGATAAATACCTTTAAATCGCTTGCCCATACCAACAGGCCAGGTGACTGGAGCACATTGAATGCCAAGAACTGTTTCAACTTCATCGAGCAAATCAATGGGTTCACGCCCTTCCCGATCGAGCTTGTTGATAAAGGTCATAATCGGAGTATCACGTAACCGGCATACCTCCATCAATTTAACGGTTCTGTCCTCAACCCCTTTGGCCACGTCTATCACCATTAATGCAGAGTCAACAGCGGTCAATGTCCGGTACGTATCTTCAGAAAAATCCTCATGCCCTGGCGTATCCAGCAAGTTCATGACATGATTGTTATGCACAAACTGCATAACGGACGTGGTAATGGAGATACCGCGCTCCTTTTCCATTTCCATCCAGTCAGACGTTGCGTGGCGTGTGGCTTTACGACCCTTCACCGTTCCTGCCAGCTGAATCGCACCTCCAAATAACAACAGTTTTTCAGTAACCGTGGTTTTACCCGCGTCAGGGTGAGATATGATGGCAAAGGTACGCCGTTTGGTAAAATCTTCAAAAAAATCTGGCATGGTATGTAATCTTCTCAATAGGTAATGCATTTCCTGATAACGCATTTTAAGGGAAATGGTCTTAACAAACAAACTTATAGATAGTATTATCCCGGGAATAACACCTATGGATTAAATATGACATGAAGCCAATAAAAAAAACTGAATTATGGAATGTTCTCACAGATCATGCCCGAACACTCGAAGCTTGCTCATCTACCGCCAGAACGCAGAAAAAACTCCCGCTTGAGGCTTTTGCCTGCAATATCAATATCGATTATTCAAACCAGTGCATCACACCTGAAACACTGGAACTATTGCTGGAACTTGCTGAAACATCAGGCTTGCGGGAAAAAATCAGCGCCTTGATGAATGGCGACATTGTCAATTTTAGCGAAAACAGACCGGCACTGCACACAGCCCTGCGCGCAACCGGCGACGATCCTGTTTGGGTGAACGGCCATGATGTGATGCCGGAAGTCATCCAGACCCGACATTCCATACAGCGCATCTCCGAACAAATCCGTTCCGGCAAATGGCTTGGCTATACCGGCAAACCCATTACCAGCATCGTCAATATCGGGATTGGCGGCTCAGACCTTGGTCCACGGTTTTGTTTGAAAGCCTTTGCAGAGCTCACCTCACCTGATCTGAGCTATCACTTTATTTCAGATGTTGATCCCAATGGCTTTAAAACTGCTGTTGCCTCCTTACAACCTGAAACGACCCTGTTCATTGTCGCGTCCAAATCATTTACAACCCAGGAAACATTATACAATGCGCGCAAGGCATTGACCTGGATTGGCGACCGTGATCGCATTGCAAAACACTGCATTGCTGTTACAGCGAACATTGAGAAAGCTCAACAATTTGGCATACAAACGATTCTTCCCATCTGGGACTGGGTCGGTGGCCGGTACTCCTTGTGTTCGGCAATTAACCTGATCACTGCCATTGCGATTGGATTTGAAGAATTCAGTCAAATCCTGGCTGGTGCAAACAGTATGGATCTGCATTTTCAGCATACGGATTTCAAACACAATTTACCGGTGCTCACGGCGTTACTGGGCATTTGGAACAACAATTTCCTGCACAGGCAAAGCTTGTTGATCCTGACCTACGCACAGCAACTCGAACAATTTGTACCCTATATCCAGCAACTGGACATGGAAAGCAACGGCAAGGGTATCGACAACCAGGGCAACAAGGTAAATCATTCCACCGGGCCACTCATTTGGGGTGGACTGGGTAACCAGGCTCAACACAGTTACTATCAACTGTTATGCCAGGGCACACACAAAGTCGCAGCAGACTTCATCACCATGAATACCTATGATGGACAACTGATTAATGACATGTGTATGGATAAAATTCGTGTATTGACCACCGGTGTAAACGAAACAGAAAACCCCAATGGATATATCCCGGGAAATCTCCCATTGAATCATATCCGTATCAAGGATGGATCACCGTTTACCATCGGAGCGCTGATTTCGTTGTATGAACACAAGATATTTACCCAGAGCGTAATTTGGGATATCAATCCGTTTGATCAACCAGGTGTGGAAAGTGCCAAGCGCGGCAGACGGGTTAAAATAGCAGAAGAAGCATGAATTGCCTGTCATCCCCGTGCATAGCGGGGATGACAATTTAAAACGTTATACCTCAGCCACCTCAAGCGCTAAAACCTCTTCCAGCGCGCCGGCAATTCGCTTCTGATCTTCAGCTGTCAAATACGGATGCATGGGAATACTCAACACACGACGTGCGGCATGCTCGGTATTTGGAAAACTCTTCTCGCCTGGATACAGTTTCTTGAAAATGGGTTGTTCATGCAATCCGGATGGGTAATGCACGGCAGTCGGGATACCTCTTTTTTGCAGTTCCTGTTGCACAAGATTGCGATTTTCGACTTCCAGGGTATATTGTGCATACACACTCAGATTATGCGGTTTTATCGCCGGTTTTTTAACACTGGCAGGCAACAACTGCTGATAACGTTCTGCAACTTGCTGGCGCAACTGAACTTCTTCCGGGAAAATCTCCAGTTTTTCAAGCAAAAAGCCGGCCTGAATCGTATCAAACCGCCCGTTGATTCCCAGGCGGGTATGATGATAACGTCCAGACTGACCATGCAGGCGGATTTCATCCATGCGGTTGGCCAGTTCAGCATCATTGGTGAAACAGGCACCACCATCCCCGTAACAGCCCAGGGGTTTTGAAGGAAAGAAACTTGTACAGGCAATGGTGGTTAAACCACAGGAATGCCGACCTTTATATGTTGCACCAAAACTCTGTGCCGCATCTTCAATCACAGGCAGATTATATCGTTTTGCAATGGCATTGATTTCATCATAATCAGCACATTGACCGTATAAACTCACCGGCATAATCGCTTTGGTTCTTTCAGTAATGGCCGCTTCAATCGAAGCAGCATTGATATTCCAGGTGTCCCGGTCAATATCAACAAATACAGGCGTGGCTCCCAGCAATGCAATAACTTCTGCCGTGGCAAAAAAGCTGAATGGTGTAGTAATCACTTCATCCCCTGCACCAATATCCAGTGCCATCAGGGCAATCAACAACGCATCCGTACCACTGGCAACAGCCAGCGCGTGATTGACACCGGTAAACCTGGCCAGTTTTCCCTCAAGCTCGGCAATTTCAGGCCCCATAATGTAGGCGCCATGATTTAATACTGCCTTGAAACGGGCAAACAGACGATCTTCAATGCGTTCCGACTGCGTCTTTAAATCAATAAATTGCATGAAGGGATCCTTGGTAAAATTAAAAAAATAAAAATGCTAAAAAACCCGGCATGGTAACAACCTTGCCTTCATTAGTCAAACCGGGTCGGGAGCCAGGAAATCCCGCACTGCGCGCGCCGGATCAGCAGCGCGAGTAATGGGTCTGCCGACCACCAGGTAATCACTGCCAGCCTTGTATGCCATTTCCGGGGTCACGATTCTCGCCTGATCATCCTGTGTATCACCCGATCTGCGAATGCCTGGTGTAACAACCAGAAAATCCCGTCCACAATCCGCTTTAATCACAGGCGCCTCCAGCGCTGAACTGACAATCCCATCGACTCCGGATTCCCGGGCAAGACGCGCCAGTGCACGGGCATGTTCCTGTAATGGTGCGTGTATGCCTGTTGCTGACAAATCAGCGGCATGCATGCTGGTCAGAACGGTGACAGCTACAAGCAAGGGACGATTTTTTCCATGATGTTCAACTGCAAGACTTGCGGCCTGCATCATCCGGGAGCCACCTGTGGCGTGCAACGTCAGCATCCATACACCCGCATCCGCAGCAACTGCGCACGATCGTGCGACAGTATTTGGAATATCATGAAATTTTAAATCAAGAAAAACGTTGTATTGTTGTGCTATCAAAACTCGTACAAAATCCATGCCCAGAAGCGTGAACAATTCACTGCCAACTTTAAGCGCG
>CAZDYY010000030.1:0-10283 GCA_964509745.1 uncultured Legionella sp.
CCGTTTGTCTACTGACATAATCGTTGGCTTTCCCGGTGAAACCGACCGTGATTTTGAAGACACCATGGATCTTGTGCATGAAATGGGTTTTGATACCTCATTCAGCTTTATCTATAGCCCACGCCCGGGCACACCGGCTGCAAACCTGCCGGATGAAACGCCGATGGAAGTTAAAAAACAGCGCTTGAAAATCCTGCAGGACAGAATTCTCCAGAACGCTGCGCGCTACAGCCAGGAAATGATTGGCAGCACGCAACGCGTGCTGGTTACAGGACCATCGAAGAAGGATCCATCCCAGTGGGCTGGCCGGACTGAATGCAACCGGGTGGTCAATTTTGACGGCCCCCAGGATTTGCAAGGCCAGTTTGTGAGTATTCTCATTACGGATGCTCAACCCAATTCATTACGTGGCCGACTGCTTGCTGAAGAATGCGCATCTGCCTGATATGACTGAATTACTGGTTAAAGAAGCAACAGTCCCCGCCGGGTACCATGGTCAACGTGTTGATGTGGTACTCGCTAAAATTTTTCCTGATTACTCGCGATCACAACTTTCCAGCTGGCTGAAAGACGGCTCAATCACCCTTAATCAACGTCACTACAAACCCAAAGACAAGCTGCTTGGTGGAGAACACATTACCCTGCGTGTTTTATTTACCGAAAATCAAGGCACATGCCTTGCTGAAAATATTCCTCTCGACATTGTCTTTGAGGATGAGCAGATCCTTATCATCAACAAACCTGCCGGACTGGTTGTTCACCCCGGAGCAGGCAATCCGGGACATACACTGGTGAATGCCCTGCTCCATCACGAACCCGGTTTACACCATTTGCCACGCGCCGGAATTGTGCATCGACTGGACAAGGATACCACCGGATTGCTTATTGTCGCGAAAACGCTCACCGCTCACACCAGCCTGATCAGGCAAATGCAGGCGCGGGAAATTCAGCGTCAATATCTCACCCTGGTTTACGGGCATGTCATTGCCGGCGGAACCATCGACACTTTTTTTGGCCGGCATCCGCATAACCGGTTGAAAATGGCGGTGTGTCAGCAAGGCAAACAAGCCATCACCCATTATACCGTCAATAAACGCTACGAGAGTTTTACCTTGCTGGATGTCAGTTTGATGACGGGCCGAACGCACCAAATCCGTGTCCACATGGCCCATATTAATCATCCTGTTGTCGGAGATCAGGTTTATGCAGGCCGAAACCGGATACCCGCAGGATTGTCTGAAGAACTTCGCACAGCAATCCAGCAATTCAAACGACAGGCATTACACGCTGGTCTTTTGTCGCTTGATCATCCGGAAACAGGACAGCGCTTGACATTTACTGCTCCCTTGCCTGAAGATTTCAAGTCTTTACTGACATTACTGGAAGAGTATGCCTGATCTGATTCCAAACTGGCCCGCCCCGACAAATGTTAGCGCACTGACCACCACTCGACAAAACGGTACAAGCACCGGTCACTTTGCCGACAATAATCTTGCCCTGCATGTTGGGGATAATGCCGAACATGTTTGGCAAAATCGTGTTGAACTGGCACGCCGGTTATTATTGCCAAATCAGCCCGCCTGGCTTGATCAAACCCACACCAGTGACTGTGTTATCGTGGAAGAAGACCCAAATCGTCACGCCGATGCGGCCATTACCCGCTCTGCAGCTTTCCCGTTAGCTATCATGACGGCGGACTGCCTGCCGGTTTTACTGTGTAACCGCGCCGGAACGGAAATTGCTGCCGTGCATGCGGGCTGGCGGGGATTGCTCAATGGTATTGTCGAAAACACCCTTGAAAAAATGCTCAGCAAGCCAGATTCATTACTAGCGTGGATTGGGCCTGCGATTTGCTCGCATTGCTATGAAACAGGTCAAGAGGTACAGGATGCATATATCCATAAATACCCCTTTACAAAAAAGGCCTTTCACAATAAAACATCCAGTCTTCACGCTGACTTGCCATTGATGGCTGAATTAATTCTCAAGGCATCCGGCGTTACAGCCGTTTACCAGTCAAATGCATGCACATTTGAACCTGGAAGCATGTTTTATTCATATCGTCGCCAGCCACAAACTGGTAGAATGGCTACACTGATTTGGTTAAAAGAGGAAAAATAAACATGAAACGTAAATTTTATACAATATTTTCACTCATATCGCTGTTCATGCTGTCCCTCGCACATGCCGAGGTGCCGAAAACCATGTTACCTACACTGGCTCCGGTATTAAAAAATGCCATTCCTGCCATTGTAAACGTTGCTGTTCAGGGGGTTATTCCAGGTGCAATTTCTTCGGATAATGAAGGAAACAGCAATGGACCTGCAACCGGCATTGAAAAGCCACGCAAGTTTCAAAGCATAGGTTCCGGGGTCATTATTGATCCAAAAGAAGGGATTATCGTGACCAATGATCACGTAATCCGCAATGCCAATCTCATCACCATAACACTTAACGACGGACGACGCCTGAAAGCAAAACTGATCGGCGGAGACAGCGAAACAGATGTGGCTGTATTAAAAGTCGATGCAAAAAATTTGAAAAGCCTCCCAATTGCCGATTCAGACAAAATTGATGTTGGTGATTTTGTCGTCGCGATAGGTAACCCGTTTGGATTAAACAGTTATGGCAACAGCCAGTCCGCTACCTTCGGAATTATCAGTGCCATGAAACGGAGTGATTTGAATATTGAAGGCATTGAAAATTTCATTCAAACCGATGCGGCCATCAACCCGGGTAATTCAGGTGGTGCGCTGGTAAATGTTAAAGGCGAATTAATCGGAATCAACACCGCTATCATTTCTCTTTATGGCGGCAACGTGGGCATTGGCTTCGCCATCCCAATCAATATGGTGAAAGATGTCGCCCAGCAAATCATTAAATATGGCTCTGTCCATCGTGGACAGATGGGTATTTTTGTCCAGCATTTGACTCCCGAGCTGGCCCAGGCCATGGGTTATCCTGAAGATTTCCAGGCCGCACTGGTTTCCCAGGTTAATGAAAACTCTCCCGCTGAACGCGCTGGTCTGAAAGCAGGTGACCTGATTACCCAAATCAACAACACCAAAATAACCCAGTCCACCCAGGTAAAAACGACCATTAGCCTGTTACGCGTAGGCAGTGAAGCAAAAATTACCGTCAAACGCAATGGCAAGGACCTGACCCTGAATGTCAAGGTAACAGACGCCAGAAAAAATGAACAAATGCTTCAATCTGAAAATCCGTTTTTGTACGGTCTGGCTTTGCGAAACTTTGAACAGGACTCTCCGCTTCATGGTCATATCATTGGTGTGCAAGTGGTTGGAGCATCAGAAAACAGTGCCGGATGGCGCGCAGGATTGCGCCCCGGGGATGTGATTGTCAGTACCAACAATCAACCAACAACCAATACCAAAGAGCTGCAAATCCAGTCAAAACAGAAAAAGGAACAAATGCTGGTTCAGGTGTTGCGCGGAGCCGGGGCGTTATATATATTGATTATATAAAGCACGCCAGATCAGTCGTCCTCGCGCAAGCGGGGGCGACATCATCATGGAAAGGAAATTTAACCCTGCAATGTTAAGGATTAACATGCCAACACTAAAAAATACCCTGCTAACCAGCGCCTTGTTTGCAACCCTCTTCACAGGCACGATCTCACCCGCAACTGCATGTACGCGTGCACTCTATACAGGCACAGACAACACCGTGATTACCGGCCGTTCCATGGACTGGTCCGAAAACATGCGCACCAATTTATGGGTATTCCCGAGCGGTATGGAACGTGATGGTCAGGCAGGCCCTGATTCTGCGCACTGGACATCCCGATATGGCAGCATCGTGTCTTCAATTTATGAAATGGCCAGTGTTGACGGGATGAATGAGAAAGGACTAGTGATGAATATGCTGTATTTGGTAGAAACCGATTACGGGCAACCTGCTGCAAATCATCCCCCTCTGTCCATCAGCCTGTGGGGACAATACGCGCTGGATAATTTTGCAACGGTGGCCGAGGCAGTTGATGCCATGCAGGCAAAGCCTTTCTATATTGTCGCGCCAAAACTGCCCAATGGATCGGCCAGTCAGGCTCATTTGTCATTGTCTGATGCCAGCGGTGATTCCGCAATTTTCGAATATATCGACGGAAAATTAACCATTCATCATGGCAAGCAATACCAGGTCATGACCAACTCGCCCATTTACAGCAAGCAACTGGCACTGAATGAATACTGGAAAGAAATTGGCGGTACTGTATTTTTGCCAGGTACTGCGCGAGCAGCTGATCGGTTTGCCCGTACCTCGTTCTATATTTCTGCAATTCCCAAAGAACTGAATGAACATTATATTCAGGGAGTACCTGATCATTCATATGCAAACCAGGCCATCGCAGGTGTCCTCAGCGTGATTCGCGCAGTCAGTGTGCCTTTGGGCATCACCACACCGGGAGAACCCAATATTGCCTCAACCATCTGGAGAACGGTATCAGATCAAAAGCAACTGGTTTACTATTTTGATTCATCCACCCGGCCAAATACCTTCTGGGTGTCACTGGATCAGCTGAATTTCAAATCGGGTGCACCCGTGCTCAAGCTGGCGCTGGATCAAGGTCAAATATATTCTGGTGAAACAAGCAAAAACTTCAAACCGGCAGCACCATTTCAATTTTTATCAGTAGACAATCCGGGAGAGAAGAAGGCTGTATCCTGACTTGTTAACTCGTCCCGGGCTACGCCCCGGGACGACGTCAATATAATCAACCTTCACTCTTGTCCAGCTGTTCGCGTATACCACTCACATCTGCCTCCATGGCCTGTTCCACCAGTTCCTTCAATGCAGACTCCGGCATACTTCCCGATTCTGAATAAATGGCTATGCCCTGTTTAAACACCATTAAATGAGGAATGGATCGAATATTAAAGGTTTCCGCCAGTTCTGCTTCATGCTCGATATTAATCGAGGCAAATTTTATCGCTGGCGTGGCCTGGGCAACTCGCTCATAGATACCGGCAAACTGCTTGCATGGCGCACACCAGGTCGCCCAAAAATCAACAAAAACCACTTCATTCGTATTGATCAATGCTTCAAACTCATTACTGGTCAATGACAGCACAGCAGTTTGCTTTTCCATGTTGTTTATTCCCCAAGAACTGAAAGTACACGCTCAAAAATAGTATCAACACTACCCTCGCCAGAAATTCTGTGAAACGCAGGTGCTCGTGTATCACTTTTTTGAGCCCATGTCTGATAAAACTCAATCAAGGGTTCCGTTTGCTGGTGATAGATATCCAGTCGTTTACGAATTATTTCTTCCTTGTCATCATCACGCAGAACCAGCGGTTCGCCAGTTTCATCATCAAGCCCCTCGCGTTTCGGTGGATTATGATGAATATGATAGATTCGACCCGATGCCGGGTGTACGCGTCGGCCGGTAATCCGTTCGACAATTTCTTCGTCGTTGACTGCAATCTCAATCACATGATCCAGATCAATCCCTGCCATTTTCAATGCCTCTGCTTGCGGGATAGTTCGGGGAAATCCATCCAGCAAAAATCCATTACGGCAATCGTCCTGTTTCAACCGCTCTTTAACCAGTGCTATCATGATTTCATCTGAAACCAGCTGGCCTGCATCCATAATTTTTTTGGCACTGAGTCCTAACTCACTTCCAGCTGCAATTGCTGCACGCAACATATCGCCAGTTGAGATTTGCGGTATGTTAAACGACTTCATCAATCGCAGTGCCTGTGTACCTTTGCCTGCACCAGGCCCACCTAATAACACCAATCGCATCAATCCCATTCATATACTCCTGAAATAACAATCATCACAAAGACGCACATTGCGCTAACTGTGCCCGATAAATTTGTGCACGTGCAGAGACCTTGTGCGCAACAGCAATCAACCATTTTTTAGCCAAATACGTTTTCTTTTGATATCCGCCGACCCCTTCATGATAAGCAAGATACAGAGCATATGGATCATCTCGTGGAATACGTGCACGTCGCCAGGCCTGGTTGGCATACCAGCCAATAAAATCAACCCCGTCAGCAAAGTTATCCCGCGATGCCCACATACCACCATCGGATTTTTTATACAACGCCCAGGTGCTGGTTAAAGCCTGGGAATACCCATAGGCTGTTGAAGGCCGTGTCCAGGGAATAAACCATAATAATTTGGTTCGCGGCGGCTTTGCCGTTGCATCAAATTTCGACTCCTGATGAACAATCGCCATTTGTACCGGTACAGGTACGCGCCAGCGTCTCTGTACATCAAGCGTTTCAGCTCGCCAGTCAGGGTATTGTCTGAAAATATGACAAATATTATTCACGTCTGCAGGAGGGGCGCTAACGCAGCTGGTTAATGCAACAGACACAAAAAAAAGACCAATTATTTTTTTAAACATCATCCTTACCCGCATTCCCTGTCATCATTCATGGCAAATTATTCATCTCGCAATCAGGATAGATCTGTTTAATCCCGCGATAGAAAGACCCTTGAGCCTTCATCAGGGCAAATATAAAACCTGGAAATCCATCCATAAATCCACGTTGTAAAAAATAGCTGCGAAAAAACATCCATAAAGAACCGGCCAATATTTTTCCAGGACCCGTTTGTTTCTTTTCCTGAATGCGGATTTTTGCACTGTAAGACGAATAATGATTGATCTTGTATAGTGCATGGCTCACATCCCGTGTTGAATGATGAGCAAGTGCTGAAGACAGTTTTCCAATGCGAGCACCTGCTGGCAATATAATTTTCTCATGCACAATATCGTTACTATAACGTGCTCCAGCGCGCTTGAACAGTCGAATATGTCGCGTGGGACTCGATGAAAATCGCATGGGTTTACCATAAAAATACATCTGCACAGGAACTCGGCAGGCATCCACACGATCAGCCATCATGACGGTGATGATTTCATTTTTCAATCGTTCACTCACCGCTTCATCTGCATCCAGGTTTAGCACCCAGTGTCCTGTTGCCCGTTCCAGCGCCCGCTGTTTCTGAACACCATAACCCTGCCAGTCTGTCAAAAATACGTTGTCTGTAAATTCACGCGCAATAGCAACGGTATCATCCGTACTTCCAGAATCCAGAACAATGATCTCATCCGCCCATTTCACAGACTCAAGGCAGCGTCGAATATTTCGTTGTTCATTTTTTGCAATGATGATGACAGACAGCATGAAATCACTAGTTAGTATATATTCTCGAATTCTAACGAATTACAGCAGGAATTGTAAGTCCGGATACAATTACAGGTTGCATTTGGAATCCCCGCGGGTCCCGTGGTCAAGCCACGGGAATTCGGGGTTGTGGAACAGGTTTAGAGGCGCATTAACTAACACACCCCTTCACGATGATCCTGATTATCAAAGTGTAACTTGCCATCTTTCATGGCCAGCGTCACGTGTCCGCCATTTGCCAGTTTGCCAAACAGCAATTCATCCGCCAGCGGCTTCTTGATTTGATCCTGGATCAATCGAGCCATGGGTCTTGCGCCCATGGATACATCATAACCGTGCTCAATCAACCAGGTTCGGGCAGATTGTTCTACAGTCAATGACACCCCTTTGCTGCTCAATTGTTCTTCAAGCTCCATGATAAACTTATCCACAATCAACCCAATGGTCAGGTCATCAAGGCTCTTGAAGTTGATAATTGCATCCAGACGATTTCTGAATTCAGGACTGAACTGGCGTTTAATCACATCCAGTCCGTCATTGGTATTGTCCTGTTGCGAAAACCCGATGGAATTACGACTGATTTCCTGTGCCCCGGCATTACTGGTCATAACCATGATAACGTGCCTGAAATCAGCCTGGCGACCATTGGTATCAGTCAAGGTGCCGTGGTCCATGATTTGCAACAACAGATTGAAAACATCCGGATGAGCTTTTTCAATTTCATCCAGCAGTACCACCGCATGCGGATGTTTGTTGACCGCTTCTGTCAGCAAACCACCCTGATCATAGCCTACATAGCCAGGAGGTGCGCCAATCAAGCGTGATACGGTATGTTTTTCCATGTATTCCGACATGTCAAAACGTAACAGCTCTATTCCCAGAACATGAGCCAGTTGCTTTGTCACTTCGGTCTTGCCCACACCGGTAGGACCTGCAAACAGGAAACAACCTACGGGTTTTTCCGGCTCGCGCAGACCTGAACGCGCCAGTTTGATCGCTGAAGAAAGAGCCGAAATTGCCTCGTCTTGTCCATACACCAGTAATTTCAGATCTCGTTCCAGATTTCGCATCGTGTCCCGATCCCGTGCTGAAACTTTTTTAACCGGTATTCTGGCTATTTTAGCGACGACATTTTCAATTTCACTCACTGAAATAATTTTACGACGCTTGTTGGCGGTCAGCAGATTTTGATAAGCACCAGCTTCATCGACCACATCAATGGCTTTGTCAGGCAGGAAACGATCATTGATATATTTTGCTGACAATTCAGCTGCAGCACGCAATGAAGGTACGGAAAATTTAACCCCGTGATGCTCTTCAAGACGACCTTTCAGGCCTTTAAGGATCTCGAAGGTTTCATCAATGCTCGGCTCACAAATATCAATTTTTTGAAACCGTCTTGCCAGTGCCCGATCTTTTTCGAAAATGCCACGATATTCCTGATACGTGGTGGATCCAATGCATTTGAGCTCACCATTGGCCAGCAAAGGCTTGATCAGGTTGGATGCGTCCATGACTCCACCGGATGCAGCACCTGCACCAATAATGGTATGAATCTCGTCAATAAACAATATTCCCGCTTCCTGCTCACTCAATTGTTTTAATACCGCTTTCAGGCGTTTTTCAAAATCACCACGATATTTCGTTCCCGCCAGCAAAGCGCCCAAATCCAGTGAGTAGACTACGCTGTTGCTGATTGCTTCGGGCACTTCTCCATCCACAATCAGTTTGGCCAGACCTTCTGCTATTGCAGTTTTACCTACACCGGCCTCACCCACCAGCAACGGATTATTTTTACGACGTCGGCACAAAACCTGAACTGTACGTTGTATTTCTTCATGACGCCCAATTAACGGATCAATTTTACCCAGTCTTGCCCGTTTGTTCAGATTCAGACAATAGCTTTCCAGCGGTGATTCATTACTTTCTATGCCAGACTCATCGTCCATGGATGAACCCATGCCATCACGCATATCATTTTTTTGATACTTGGAAACACCGTGCGATATATAGTTAATGACATCCAGTCGCGTGATATTTTCCCGTCTCAGGAAATAAACCGCCTGACTTTCCTGTTCACTGAAGATAGCAGCCAGAACATTCGCCCCACTGACCTCAGTCTTGCCGGCGGATTGCACATGAAATACGGCTCTTTGCAATACACGCTGAAATCCAAGCGTAGGTTGAGTTTCCCGTTCAAACTCATTCTCGGGAATGACCGGTGTATTTTCATCAATAAACTCTTCGAGATCGCGTCTTAGCGACTCTACATTGGCCTCACATGCCTGCAATACATTCCCTGCAGATGGATTATCCAGCAGTGACAGCAGCAAGTGCTCAACTGTCATAAACTCATGCCGCTTCTCTTTTGCTTCCTTGAACGCCAGGTTCAAGGTAAATTCCAGTTCTTTATTTAACATGATCGTTGCTCCTGTCCTGCTACTACTTACTCCGGCTCCATGCTGCACAGCAATGGATACTGGCTTGCCCGGGAATAATCATTCACCTGTGCAACCCTTGTTTCAGCTATATCACGTGTGTAAACACCACACACGGCTCTTCCCTGAGTATGAACCTGAAGCATCACCTGAACGGCAACCGCTTCATTCAAATGGAAAAAACGTTTCAAAACATCAACTACAAACTCCATCGGTGTATAATCATCATTCAACAAAATGACCTTGTATTTTTTCGGCGTACTGGAGACTGGCAATGTCTTTGGTTCGGCAAGCCTTTTCTCTTCAATACCCGTTAAAAATCGCCCGCTCATTTTCATACCCCTTTACTAATTTTATAGCCTTTGATCGCGGGTTTAGCCAGAAAAATTAAATAAATATTTGTTACTGGTTGTCGTTTTGACAACATTGCACATTCCATACACGCAAAGTCATTAATGCGATCTGGAAAAAATACCGGCGCGTTATCCAGGACCAGGCCCTGGATAACGTCCAAAATTACATATGCCTGATGATTGCATCTGCAAATCCTGAACAGCTGACACAGGTAGCTCCAGGCATCAGACGTTCAAAATCATAGGTTACTGTTTTGGCCTCGATTGCACCTTCTGTTCCCTTGATGACAAGGTCAGCTGCTTCTGTCCAGCCCAAATGGCGTAAC
>CAZDYY010000031.1:0-6971 GCA_964509745.1 uncultured Legionella sp.
TGCGCTACTTTTTTGGTTATGCTTAACCCGGTCGTTATGGTGTCATCAAACCTTGAAAGCAAGTAGAATGGACTGAATAGTAAAGAAAAGAGAATAAAACATGCAAAAGAAACAACAAATGCCAAGGCGGGTTGATGCAGCTGTTTATCGTTTCTGGCAAGCACTTTACATGGCATTCTATTCGAAACGACTCTATGTGGATGTTGCCAAACGCTGGCGTGGTTTATGTTTTTTTTATTTGTTGTGGGTGATTGCTGTTGCGGCTATTCCGATATCAGTGCGTCTTGTTGTCAAATTTAATCATTATGTTGACGATCAAATCATTGCTCCATTAAATAAAATCCCTCCTCTGGAAGTTCACAATGGTGAAATTTCTTTTGACAAGCCGATGCCATGGCTTGTTACAAATAATACCGGTGCAGTGATTGCGATGATTGATACCCGGACGTATGGGAAAGGCATGGATGGAACCTGGCCTGAATTGATGATGCTGGTCACCAAAGACAAGTTCTATTTTCGCCCGCCAAAGATTCGACTGCTGTCTGATGCCGCACCTGATTCCAAAGCACGCAACAATGTGATTGAAAAAATGCCTGACAAAGATACCTCTGAAATATTGAGGGTCGGTGAATGGGCTAAATCCAGTGGTCTTTTGAACTTGAAATGGCTGGTGGCAGGGATGATTTATCCTTGCCTTGTTTCATTTCTGTTTAGTTTTTTCTTTGTGTTTTTTCTGGTGTTATCCATGCTGGCCCAGGTATTTTCATGGCTTGTTCTTCGATTTAAACTGACATTTAAACAAGCAGCACGACTTATGATTGTGACATCAACCGTGCAGTTTCTTGTTTTATTGCTGCTGCCAGCTGTCAATGTTTCAATCAATGGGCTTTGGTTTTTATGTCTTGCATCGTTTGTGTGTTATTTTTGTTATGCGGTCTTGTCCGTCAAGCGTGAAAGCTTGCGCCTGGTGCGCACATGAGGCAGGTGCTTCACTTCGCCCATGGGAATGGATTCCCGTCTCCATGCTATACGCAATTACTGAATCTTCTGCAAACGAGGTTCGATTGTTGTTATATCGATCGAATTGGTCATAATCCGGACTTCCCGGTGGGTGAAAACTGGCATCATCTGGTGAATGAAGTGATTTTCAGCATTAAATCACAGGCGTCGCAACCTGTAATTGCTGTGGGGCATTCGCTGGGCGGGGTATTAAGTCTTCTGGCTGCTATTGAAGAGCCTGCATTGTTTAAGGCGGTAATCTTGCTGGACTCCCCGTTAATAGGCCGCGTCAAGTCAAGCATTGTGCGTTTTTCAAAAATGATTGGGGTGATTGATCACCTGACCCCGGCCTTCCGGACGCGTGGACGCCGGGAACACTGGAATACACGCGAAGAAGCGTGGGCTTATCTGAAGCATAGAAAATTATTTAAATACTTTACTGATCAATGTATTCATAATTATATTGATTATGGGATGAAGAAAGATGAGTCAGGCTATTCGTTGCGGTTTGATCCTGAAATTGAATACCGGATTTATCGAACGATTCCTCACGTTTTGCAAAAATATGAAGGCAGATTGTCCGTGCCTGCCGCATTGATTTATGGCGATAAAAGCAAGGTTGTTGATCGACTTGACCTGCATTACATGAAGACGCATTATGGTATAGTCAATTATGAAACGAAAGGCACCCACATGTTTCCAATGGAATATCCGGAAAATGTGGCGAAGTTGATTTTTAAAGCGGTGGATGATGTGATGAGCCAACCACGGTAGAATCACGTCACGGATGTAACTGGATGTAAAAGGAGAAAGCAATGGTGAATGCCTTGATTGTTTGTATTATATTAAGCGTAATTTTTCTCCTGATGGCAAAGCAAGCCTCAATGTCGGTGTGGGCTATCAGTTATGCCATGATAGCTTTGTTGCTGATAGACAGGGAGGGTGCACTGGGCACGCTTCCCCGCACCATGTTATGGATTGTTTTTGGTCTGTTTGTGATCGCTGCGATAAAACCCCTGCGCAGAACCCTGATTTCCCGTCATTTGTTCAAGGCCGTAGCGCGGGGTATGCCCGTCATGTCATCTACCGAGCGTGAGGCGCTTGAAGCCGGCACGGTGGGCTGGGAAGGTGCATTGTTCACCGGATCGCCCGATTTTTCGATGTTGCGAAATGAACCTCCTGTACCACTGACTGCAGAAGAGCAAGCGTTTCTCGATGGTCCGGTTAATACGCTTTGCCGCATGATTGATGACTGGGATATCACGCACCATCATACTGATTTGCCTCCTGATGTTTGGGAATATATTAAAAATCAGGGTTTTCTCGGGATGATTATTCCCAAAGCCTATGGCGGACTTGAATTTTCAGCCACGGCACAAATGACCATTCTTGGACGGCTTTGCGGTCGATCAGTCACCGCAGTGACAACAGTTTCTGTGCCGAATTCCCTGGGGCCTGCAGAACTGCTGTTAAATTATGGAACTGAAGAACAAAAAAATTATTATTTGCCACGCCTGGCGAAAGGGATTGATATCCCGTGCTTTGCACTGACAGGGCCCAATGCAGGGTCAGATGCATCATCTGTACCAGATAAAGGCATCGTCTGTTACCAGACCATTAATGGTGAAGAGGTGCTGGGCATGCGCTTAACCTGGGACAAGCGCTATATTACATTATGTCCTGTGGCCACCATCATCGGGCTGGCATTCAGACTATATGATCCTGATAACATCCTGGGCAAGGGCGTTGATGTGGGCATTAGCTGTGCCTTGATCCCTGCTGAAACCCCGGGTGTAATCAAGGGTCGTCGCCATTTTCCACTTAATTCGGCCTTTCTGAATGGCCCTACACAAGGCAATGATGTATTCGTACCCATTGATTGTTTGATTGGTGGCGCTGAGATGGCAGGGAATGGCTGGCGCATGCTGATGGAATGTTTGAGTGCCGGGCGGGCAGTGTCGCTTCCTTCCAGTGCTTCCGGGGGTTCGCAAGCAGTGGCACTGGCCTCTGGTGCCTATGCAAGGATTCGTCAGCAATTTAACAAGCCTATTTCAACATTTGAAGGCATTGAGGAACCGCTGGCCCGTATTGCCGGGAATACGTATATTATTGATGCAGGGGCCAGGATGGCGACCATGGCAATTGATCACGGTGAAAAGCCTTCCGTTGCCGGGGCTATTTTAAAATATCATACGACAACGCGAGCCCATCAGATATCCACAGATGCCATGGATATACATGGTGGCAAAGGCATATGCCTTGGACCAAATAATTATCTGGGGCGTTTTTATCAAGGTTTGCCCATCAGCATTACGGTAGAAGGTGCAAATATTCTGTTACGCAGTTTAATTATTTTCGGGCAAGGGGCAATTCGATGCCATCCCTACACTTTCCTTGAAATGGAAAGTGTCCGAAAACAGGATTTAAAAGCCTTTGATTTGGCAATATGGGATCATCTGGGGTCCATTTTGTCCAACTTAAGCAAATCCATTGTGTTTGCATTTACAGATGCACACTGGACCCGGGCGCCATGGGGGCCAGCAAGACGTTATTATCAGTTATTGCATCGATACAGCAGTGCTCTGGCATTCCTGGCTGATTTTTCCATGATGGTTTTGGGAAAAAAGTTAAAACGAAAGGAAAAGATCTCCGCTCGACTGGGTGATGTGTTGAGTAATCTCTATTTGATTTCGGCAGTACTGTTACGCTTTCATCAGGACAATGAACCAGCCGAGGACTTGCCTTTGGTTGACTGGTGTTGTCAACAATTGTTCCATGAAACTGAAGCGGCAATTACAGGAGTGATTGCCAATTTCCCCGGCTGGTGGGGGCGGCTTGTATTAAAGTTGATATTGCAGCCTTTCGGTTCTCAGCGACACTATCCCTCTGATAAACTGGGACACCAACTTGCCGAGATTTTAACCACACCCAATGCAGCCAGAAACCGCCTGACGCGTCTGGTGTTTACTGAAGCGGTTCCTTCTTGTCCGTTGGGTCGTCTGGAAGAAACCTTTCACCAGATTTGTGCGATTGAGTTATTGGAAAAAAAGATGGCCCGGGCTGTAAAAGAAGGTGTACTGAAATCATTGACCACACTGCAGCGCATCGACGAAGCAGTTGAGCAGGGTGTATTGACTCAAGCCGAAGCTAAACAAATAAAAGCAGCTGAACTGGCGCGGCAGGCGGTGATTGCGGTGGATGATTTTGACCATGCAGAACTGGCAAGGGATTTTGAAGCGGAGCATGCGAAACATCATGCGCAAGCGAAGAACAGTACGGACACGTTAATCAAGGCATGACAAATGAATAACTCTGTAAAATATACAACCACTGGTTTATTACAGGGGTTGCTCGTGCTTTCCTGCGTGGCACATGCAGCTGCAACGCCTGACTGGGCGGGCTTATATTTCGGAGGCTTTGCCGGAGGCGTGACCCCGGCCTCAATATCATACACTGAACCACTCAGGCTGGATAACAACACCAACTGGTTTCGACCTTTTTATCAGTCATATCAATATGATACGGGAGCTTCTTTTATCGGTGGGGCTACGGTGGGGTTTAACTGGATGGCAGGTCAAACGCCATGGTTACTGGGGCTGGAAGGAGAATATGGCTATCTGAATGAAACTGGTTCAAGTATTGATCCAAACCAGATTCAATATGCCGCACAGACAAATAACACGGTTGGGCCACGGCCCAACTTAAATGGCTTCGTCAGGCATCGTGACGTTTAGCTCCAGTACAGAACTGTCTCCCATCCGCTCCAGATTAACGGTGACCTGGTCACGATTGATTTGTACGTACTGTGCGATAACGGCCAGAATTTTTTCCTGTAGTTCCGGTAAGTAATCCGGTTTGTTGTTTTTGTTTCGTTCTGTACGTTCATGCGAAATAATGATCTGCAAGCGCTCCTTGGCAACCGATGCGGTTGATGTGTTGCGCTTGCGTAGATAATTGAAAATGCTCATGCTGTGATATCCTCCCTGTTTTTCGTGAACAAGCGGCGCAGAATTCCCTTGCGCTCGCAGTTAACAAACCGCATGGGTCTTTCTTCTCCCAGAAAACGCGCGATGGCGTCCTGGTATGCGGGACCTGCGTCACTGTGTTCATCCAGAATAACAGGCGTACCGGTGTTTGATGCCTTGAGTACTGCTTTTGATTCCGGGATGATACCAATCAGTGGAATAGCCAGAATGTCTTTTACATCCTGAACAGACAGCATTTCACCTTTCTCGACACGCTCCGGGTTGTATCGGGTCAGGAGCAAATGTTCCTGAATCGGGGCGCGACCTTCAATGGCTCGTTTGGTTTTGCTGGCCAGAATCCCCAGAATCCGGTCTGAATCACGTACTGAAGAGACTTCAGGATTGGTGACCACAATGGCATGATCTGCAAAGTACATGGCCATCAGCGCACCCGATTCAATCCCTGCCGGAGAATCGCAGACAATGTATTCGAAGTCTTTTGACAGCTCTTCAAACACTCTCTCAACGCCTTCGATGGTCAATGCATCTTTATCGCGCGTTTGCGATGCAGGAAGAATAAACAGGTCGGGTATGCGTTTGTCCTTGACCAGAGCCTGTTTCAAACTGGCTTCGCCATTGATGACATTGATGAAGTCATACACGACTCGCCGTTCGCAACCCATGATGATGTCAAGATTTCGCAAGCCGATGTCAAAATCGATGACCACCGTTTTGTGTCCTCGCATGGCAAGGCCTGAAGAGATGGCCGCAGAAGAAGTGGTTTTGCCCACTCCGCCTTTTCCTGAGGTTATAACGATAATTTTAGCCAACGTTCAGCCCGTCCTTTTAGTCAATAAAATTATTATCAGTTTACACGCTATACTTCATTATATTCAATAGATTTTGGAACAAAAAAATTGTCATTTTTAAAAATGATTGTACAATAAGGAATCTTGTCAATTTTGGAGCGTGGTATGTCACTGTCTATTGTGCAACAAGCGTTAACTTTCGATGATGTCTTGTTGGTTCCCGCCCATTCGATGGTTTTGCCAAAAGAGGTCAGCCTCAAAACCCGGCTGACGCGAGAGATTGAGCTCAATATGCCATTGCTTTCAGCTGCGATGGATACCGTTACTGAAGCCCGTCTTGCCATTGTTATGGCTCAGGAAGGGGGGCTCGGTATTATTCACAAGAACATGAGCTGTACCGCCCAGGCAGATGAAGTCAGACGGGTTAAACGGTTTGAAAGTGGCATGGTCAAGGATCCGGTATCCGTTGCACCAACATTGTCAGTGAACGAACTGCTGCAAGTCATGGCAAAATATAATTTTTCCGGTATGCCTGTTGTTGAGGGTGAAAAATTAATTGGTATTGTCACCAGTCGTGACATCCGTTTTGAAACCAATCTTTCCTTGCCAGTATCGGCGGTGATGACTCCAAGGGATCGCCTGGTAACAGTCAGGGAAGGTGCTGGTCGCGAAGAAATTCAAATGCTGTTGCACAAGCATCGAATCGAAAAACTACTGGTGGTCAATGATGCGTTTTTCTTGCGTGGTTTGATCACTGTTAAAGATATTCAAAAAGCAAAGGATAATCCCTATGCTTGCAAGGATAGCTCAGGTCAACTGCGTGTTGGTGCTGCAGTTGGCGTCGGCGAGGGTACTGACGAGCGAGTGGCTGCCCTTGTTGATGCCGGCGTGGATGTGATCGTTGTGGATACAGCACATGGTCACTCTCAGGGCGTATTAAACAGGGTCAAATGGATTAAAAAACACTTTCCTGATGTGCAAGTGATTGGAGGCAATATCGCAACAGCTGCGGCTGCACACGATTTGGTGGCCGCAGGTGCTGATGCCGTGAAAGTTGGCATAGGACCTGGTTCAATCTGTACCACCCGTATCGTAACAGGTGTTGGTGTGCCTCAAATTACAGCCATTTCAAATGTAGCGATGGGGCTTAAGGGTGCTGTGCCGGTGATTGCGGATGGTGGTATCCGGTTTTCCGGCG